>QMSR01000030.1 GCA_003649695.1 Thermoplasmata archaeon | reverse complement strand
GAAGACCTTTGGAAGGCTCAAAAGATAGAAGAATAATACAAGAACACGGATAGCCCATGATTAACTCTTGACTTCCATTATCATAGCAGGCTGGGGGCTTGTCTCCCAGCATTGGAACGGCGGACACAAGGCCCGCCGCTACGCGAAGTTAAAGGAAACCAATCTTGTCTCTCCACGGCAGTTCAGTAGGGTGGAACCCTCTTAGTAAAGATGCAAAAACTCTACATATCCGATGCAATCTCTGGAGCTTGTCCCCTTTGAAAAAAGAGGGACCAATGAATCCAAACAAAAACAAAGCCCAAACCAAAGCCCAAGCCAAAACCAAAATCCCAAACAAAGCTAAAGCCAAAACAAAAACAACACCAACTCAGCCACTATCAGTTGACAATCTGGCGGCGGCGACTTCTGTTCCGCCGGTGAAGTCGTTGCGGACTTCGGATAGTATCGAAAGTATGCTCAAGTTGAGCGGCAATGATATATCGTCAGGACGCTATCGCATTCTCCTGTACCGATTTCTGACCGATAACGTACCGGTGGTGAACGCCTGTGTGTGGACCTGGACACGGCTGGCGGCAGCCCCGGGAAAGTTTCGAGTTGCCGAAGGCGCGGATAAAGCGATTGCGCGGAAAACTGAAGATCGACTCGAGAACCTGATGGATAATGTGTACCAGACTGGCGCAGGAGGTTCATCGAGTGAGATGGGATTTCTGGTAGATTTATTTGCGGGGCTGTTCCGCGACGGGATGTTCTCTGGATTTCTGACGGTCAAAAAAGACGGCAGCGGGGTTGACAGGTTTCTTCCACTAGAGACAACCCGGGTAATGATGGATAACGACTCCGGCAAATTGCGACTCATCTATGAATATGATGGTCGGATGTACAATCTGGACCGCCCGGATTTCTACCATCTGAATCTTAGCAATTCAAGCGACGACCCATTGGGACGGTCAATTCTCAAGGCGGTGCCGATGGTGTCCTATATCGAGCAGCAACTTGTCGACGATATGCGACGGGCAACTCACAACAGCGGGTATCATCGGCTTCATGTCAAAGTAACACCTCCGGAGCGGATAGCTGGTGAGTCGGACAGCGCCTATACTGATCGCATTAACCGTTATTTCGATTCGACTGTAAGCATGATCCGGTCGTGCGATGTTGATGATAACCCGGTCACATGGGACAATGTCTCGGTCGAGTATATCGGACCGGAAGGCAGCCGGAGTGTAACCAATAGCTGGTTTCAAAATCACCGGTCCATGATCGAAGAAATCTGCGCCGGCACTAATCTGGCTCCGTTCCTGCTGGGGTACTCGTATGGAGCGACAACTACATGGTCGAGTTTCAAGTTCGATATGGTCATGCGACAGGTGCGCTCCGTGCAGGCTCAGGTGGTGCGATTTCTGGAGTGGATAGCGAGGGTTGATCTGGCTCTGGCGGGCATTGATTCGAAAGTGCGGTACGAGTTTGACAATACGTTTCCGTATCAGGCGACTGATAAGGCGGCGATTATGACCAGTCGGGTTGATAACATTATCAAACTGTACGAGGCGGGTCTGATTGACAAAGAGACCGCTACCACGCAGGCCGGAGAAACGCTGTAACCAATCCATTGAACTCTATAGACTGGCGTCGAGGTCTGGTCGATCCGGCGTACTTTTCATCAGCGGCGCTCGGTGTCACGCTTCACCCGGGGCAAAGACGGTGGCTGGAGGGCAGCATCCGGCGTGAAAACGTTCTGGTAACCGGAAATCGGTGGGGTAAATCGTTCGTGGCGGCAATCAAGGTTATCCACCATGCTCTGTATCGCCCGCGACCGCTCAGGTTTGATGATTCCGGACGATACCGGATTATCACAGCCTCGATTACCCAGGATCAGGCTAATATTATTTTCGACCAGGTATTGCGTTTCGTCCGTCAATCGAATTTGCTGCAGCCTTTGGTAAAATCGGTAACGCGGACACCATACCCTCGGATGACATTCGGCAACGGCGTTACTGTCGAATCGCGTTCAACCCAGAATCGCGGAGAGTACTTGCTGGGCAACGACTACGATCTGTTCATTTACGACGAAGTTGCTTTTGAGAAAGACCCTGAGTACGTGGTTGAAGAAATCATTCAGATGCGGTTAGCTGACCGTGAGGGACGGCTTGATCTTGTCTCAACGCCCAATGGAAAGAACTGGTTCTACAAAAGAGTCCGGGAGATTCTCACCGGGAAACGACCGGGTTATGCCCAGTCGGGCGATAGTCGGGAGAACAAATATATTTCACAAGATTTTCTTGAGGAGCGAGTTCGATATTTTACGGAACGGCGTCTTAAGCAGAATATCATGGGTCAGTTTGTGGACTCCGGCGGGGAGATTCTCAAGGGAGCTTATATCGATGCCGCCATGAACAACAATCAACGAGGATTTTCCCCGACAGCAAGTGATTCGGATATGATTGGAATGAAAAATACGATGTTTCTCTCCGGCTGGGACTTGGCCAGAAAGCGCACAGCCACAGTGGGCGTAACAGTAGCAGTGTCCGAAGGGAAAGCGCAGATTGTGGCGTTGGAGCGGTTCCGTATGTTCGACTGGGAGGTTGTTATCAATAAGATAAAACAGCGTCAGATTGAATATCCGGGCCAGTTGATTGTAGATGCTACCGGTCTCGGCGATGTAATTGCTGAACAGTTGCGCGAGTTTAACCCATTGTGTGTCGTGTTTACTGCGGCTACCAAGTCCGAGTTGCTGACAAACGTGGAACTATTCCATGCACAGGGGAGGATATTCTATGAGCGATGGGAGTTGCCGGACGGTCCGGGGCGAATATGGTCTCTGGAGGATGAGTTGCGTTCAGCCCGATGGGATGACAACAACGAGTGCGATGCCCTGATGGCTCTGGCGCTGGCTTTGTGGCCTTTGCGCAGGTGTGGTCAGACAATAATGGAGCCACGGGTAGAGATGCTGTAAGAGCTGCAATATCCGGGCGTGAAAAAAAACACCTTCTGAGGGGAGGTAATCTCAGAAGGCGCGGAAGGGTAGAGGAATGGGAGAATTTTTATTGTGCTTTTTTGAACCGACGAGATAAATGCAAAACACCTAATCCTGTTCCCATAAGAATCAACGTAATCGGCTCCGGTATTTCCGGAGGACACTCATCGTCAGGGGTGGTGGTGCCACCGTCATCGTAATCACCCTGATCAGATGGGGGGAGAGGTTGTTCCGAACCGTTGTTGTCATATACGGTGGAAGGAACATTTAGCCCGTAAACCTGATTTGTGGTGAAGCCCATAACAAGAAGGAACACTAACAGGGCAACAACCCACTTAAGTGAATGCTGTGTAGTTTTCTGGTAAATAGTCATAGCTTCTTTCCCTGTTGAGTTTCAGGTTTATGCTTTTCGTTTTGATAATAAGCAAACATTGTGCCATCATCCCTGGTCTCCGCAATCACACGTTAAGTTATAGTCATTTAATGGGTTAGAGCAAAGCATGGGATTTGCGCCATATATCTGTTGTTTTCATAATTGAGCATGTTTTTGCGCAAAAAGACAGGGAAAACGCTGATGATCGCGGCTTTGTACTCCTTTGTAAAGCAACGTACGGAGGTGATAATGAGTTTTGACATTGGCAGAATAACAGCCCATCTGGCAGAACCGGATGTGAAGATTACAACAGAACTTATAAGGCTGATTAATGTCAATATCGATCCCCCGTCACCGCTTGAGGAGAAGGATGTATTCGTCCGAGCCATGTATGTTGTTTCGGATGAAGTCAACAGCTTTGGGGGTTGTTTCCCTGCCGATGAACATGAGAGTCTTTGCCGTTTACTGATAGACTCGCCGGTCATGGTTGGTCATCGCAAGGATAGCCTCCCCATTGGGCGAAATTTCCATGCCGCCGTTGTTGAACGCCAGGGACGACTGTGGGTAAAGAGTTATTTCTACTGGCTCAGAAACGCTCAGGGAGCTGAAACACTAAAGGAAAACATCGATGGCGGCATTTATAAAGAATGCTCAATCGGTTTTACTTTTCTGTTTCCGGAGTGTTCGATATGTGGCAAGGATATCCGCATCTGTGAACATCAGCCGCTTGAACACTATGGCAAAGATGAAAATGAGAAGGTGTGCCATTTCAACTACCGTCAAATTGAACGGGTGCTGGAAACTTCACTCGTCTATCGCGGGGCGACACCGGAGACCTCTATCTCGAAAGAGTTACAACGAACGACCACAGTGGTGAAGATAAAAGCAGATGCTCAGGCAAAGGTAGAGCAGGTTATTTCCAGCCCTGTGGAGCTTGATGCCGATTGTCGCTACCTGGTTACACCGCACTATGACGGCCTTCCGGTTTTGATGACGTGTTCACCTGAGGGTACAACGATATCAATATCGGACGGGACGGAACTGTCGCAGACGGTGTCGGATCGCTTTACTAATCGCCGTCTTCCGGAGATGAACAATGCGTTCGGTTATCTGGTTGGTATGCGTGGAAGGAAACGCTGCAGCGCCGATCAGGCGCAACGATTTGTGGAAGGGAAATCATCGCCGGTAACCCGTCTTGAAATCAGGCTCTTTCCACAAGATGACATTCAACTGCCGGTCGATTTTCCCAATAAACAGCGCTATGCGGTACGGATGCTGCGAAGCAATACTACCGATGTTGCCGGAATCGCTCCGGTTGCGAGAGCGTTGTCCACCCGGGCTGGAGTGCGAATCTGGCCTGAAGGAAAATACCCTCCGGAGTTTCCGGGATACCGGTATAATCCTCCCATAATTTCAGACAATCACGAAGAGCCACATTGTGAGTCGGGTTACTACACATTGAAAATGAGCGCGGAAACCGGACGGGGGCAACTTTCGCTCACTGTAAAAGACTCTGTAACGCGTTTTGATATACGGCAGTTCAATCTGGCACGACTGGCCAGGGGTGCGCGGTTTATTACTGACCGATCAAGTGAGTCGACAACGGATATTTATAATGACGAATTAATGGCGGTCAGTGGTCCTGTTCTGGAAAGCATAACCACGGAAAAGGCGTACAGTTGCAAGCTGGACGGTAGTCTGAAGGGAGTATTCTTTCTGCAACCAATAAAGCTTAATGATAAGGAGAGATTTTTGTTTTACCAACAGATGGCGTAGTTCGATGATTGGAGCCAGATAATGTGAAGCTTATCGAGCCTTAATCTATTTCGATCAGAGAGAGAACTCTGGTCAAGCCACCGCCCTTCAGACAGTATTTGATCAACCCAACATCTGGTGCGTAGTACTCGCTGATATAAGCTACCGGCAAGTTATCACCGGACTCAAGGAATAGCTCGATATCAAAGCGATGAGCGACAAACTCTCCGGCTGTAACTGTAACCGATTCGGCGCCTTCGTAAGTTTTGCTGAAATAGAAGCCATAGTTGACAAAAATGTCAGGGTATCGCTTTTCTCCCAGACTGTCGGAGTGCATGGGAGTATAACCGCTCCAGGATTGTTCTGCGGAGATATCCTGTTTGAGCAGTACGGGCGGTATAGCGAAATAGACCCGGGCATCACCACCAACATCGGCTTTCCAGTAACCGGTAATGAGAACAGATTCAGAGGAAAGTTTGAGAGTTAAAGGGTGATGGTTGTCGTGGCTGATTGCCCAGTCGTTACCATTACCGGCAACGGTTACAACGGTCAGGGTTTCTGATGTCTCGACGTTGAAAGAAGGGGTGAAAGTGATAAGCGTGTCAATTTGGAGATATGTCAGAGTGGCGCCATCGACCAGACCCATAAGATCGGCTCCATCGGTAGAGGAAGTTGACTGAGTAGCGTTATCGCTTTCCTCACTGCAGGAAACCAGCAGCAATATCGCCAGACAGAGTATTATCGCACGCGAAACCATTATGAAACCCTTTTAGGTAACTACTCTTTTTAAGGATAGAAGCTTGAGCTATCGGCGGTCAACAAGAAAAAACAGGAGGGAAAGATGACACGCAATAGAAAAGATATCGGGTTCCGATTGAGCGGACCATTGCTGAATCTGGTAACGATTGTAATGGGAGTATTTGCGGCGTATTTCCTGACGATTCAGTCGTTGAAGATAGATCTGGCTGCCAAGGCCGAGGGAGAAGTTGTGGGGATACTGGACAAAAAACTGGCGAGTATTGAGGTGATACTGAAAGAGGGGGTGGTAAGTAAGGAACAGTTCTACAGTTTCTCAAAGGAGATGGAAGCCCGTCTGACAAGAATCGAAGCCTACCTGGCGGAAAGATCAGGAGAGAAGATTGGAAACTAATAATATTGATATCGCCCACATCACTGAAATGCTGGAAACGCTGTCCGAGGATGGTCTGTCGACAATTGATTTCGACAACCACCGACAGTGGCTGTCCACGTTGGCAGTCAGACTGCCGGAGTTGCTGCAAATCGACAACGAACTGTCTATTCTGCGGACCGACTACGAGAAGCGAATTGCGGGTATGACCAAAGCAATAGCTGCAGTTGATCGCAACCGTGATGCGCTTAAACAAGCAGTGACTTACCTGGAGACATTGCCAAAGATGAGCGCCGCTGATTTGGTGCGGAACTACACTTTAATGTCGGCCCGCTTTCGTGATGCCTTCCCGACCAGTTTTGGCAGCCCGCCGGTGTCGACCAGAAGAACTCGCGGAACACGGGCGCATAACACTTGAGGGACCTATGTCCCGGCCATGAGGGAGACACTCCCGGCCAGAAATCGAACTCAGTCATAATAGAAAGGAACACAAATGTCAGTAAGATATCAAAATCTGGATGCAGTGGCTCCAGTGCTGGTTACTTTCAGCGTCTCGCAAACTACCGGTGTGGATGATCTCAAAGATTCCGATCTCGGAGCGCCGGTCATGCTCACCGACAGCAACGAGGTTGGTCCAATCACCAGCGGTGGTCAGTTGCTCGGGAAACTTATCAGTTTGACACTCTCGGACAACGATGATGGGCAAAGACTGGCCACAGTGCAGGTCGGCGGTATCTGCCGTCTCGCCATCGGTACAACTTATCCGACAGTAGGCAACCGGGTTGTTGGCGGGGGCAGTGGCACGGTCAAACAAGCGCCAACAGTCGCCAGTGATCCAGCGGGCGGCAACATTGCCCGGGGGACAGTTCTGGAAGTCAACGGCACCACCGATTGTGTCATTCTGCTAAACTAAATGAGGGGAATTATGGACTTTAATCAATTTTTGCAGTCGGCTGGGAATGCCAACATGCAGCGCGAACTTGACCCTGGAGCGGTTGCGGGACCGATAGACCTTAGCCGCGCCGCAGCTATCGATGTTAATCACGATCTATATACCGAGGCGGAAGCCAGAGGGCTGACGCTGTCGGAGTTGCTTGAACTGGATGAATATGATCCCAGTCAGGCCAATTCGTCTCTTGATGCTTTCGAGCGACAACTGGCTCTGGCTGGTATTCGCTTTGGAGGCAAAACACCGACCACTGTGGAGCAATTTTTCCAGCAGTCTCCGTCGCTTCTGCCGGAATTCATGCGGCGTGAAATTCGCAAGGGACAAGCCATGCGACCCGAACTGTCGCGACTGGTAGCCAACACGACCACTGTTGCCAGCAACAGCTACACGCCATTTTTCATCGACACTTCCGAAAGCTCGAAATTCTCGTTACGGCCGGTTGGTGATGGAGCCGATATCCCGCAACTGCTTGTAACCGAGCAGAACCACGCTGTCAAAGTTACTGATTACGGTCTTGCGCTTAAGACCAGCTACAAGGCGTTGCGCTACCGTACGACTTCGCAGTTTCGGGTGTTGCTGTGGTATATCGGGTTCCGTCTGCAAACTGACAAGATTGCCATGCTGGTTGATACAATTATCAACGGCGACGGCAATGACAACGCAACTACGGTCTACAACTCGGGTGTCAGTGGAACGCTGGACTACGATGATCTTATAACGCTATGGTCGAAATTCACACCGTTTGAGATGAATACTATCGTTTGCCATGTCAATCAAATGAAGACGATTCTTACTCTGGACGAGTTCAAGGACCCGATGGCCGGTTACCGCTTCCAAAACAGCGGCGATCTGTTCAGCCCACTGGGAGCGTCACTGGTGCGATGCGATGAAGTTCCGACCGATCTGGTTATCGGTCTGGATAGTCGCTTTGCGATTGAAGAAGTCATCACCCAACCGCTGATGGTTGAGTATGACAAAGTTATCGAGCAGCGCTTTGAAGAGGCGGTAATCTCCGAATCGGTTACTTATGCCAAGGTTATCAAAGAAGCTTCGGTGGCGCTTGACACCGTGTACTCGTAATAGGCAGGGACCCGGCTATTCCGGGTCTCTTCCATTCTGAGGGATTATGCAACAGAAAATAACAACAACAACGGCCACTAACGGGTTAGGGTATCCGCCCGAACGAAAGCTCTTGAGAGTCGAGTCGGGTCAGTACGCCGGACGGTTGGCAGCGCTGGTTCAGACTGCCGATGGTGATATCAAGTATAGCTATGCGGATGCGCCGTACTCGTCGTGGTCTTCGCTGGCTACGATTGCAACCGATGCCGCCGATGAACCGTTCGATGCCGTCATGACATCTGAGGGTGACATCCATGTTACATACTCTGAGACCGCCACCGGTTATCTCGTTACTCGCAAACTAAGCTTTTCCGGCGGGGTGTGGTCGGTGGGCGCGAAAGTGACTGTTTACAGCGGTGAGTCACTGTACCCATCGCTGGCAGTGGAACCAGCCGGCAAGTTGTGGGTGAGTTGGACTCGGGTGACAGGCGGTGTGAAGACATTATACATCAAATCCTCGACCGACAACGGGGCGATTTGGGGAACCGGTCCGAGCGACAGCGGCACAGCCCTCACCGGCGGGGCGTCATCGGTATACTCAAAAGTCATAATTGGTGCCAGCGATATCTATGTCGTTTTCACCGAAGCGGCGGTCAAGGTTGCGATACGCTCGCTTCCTGTTGGCGGCGGAAGTTGGTCGGATGAGTACTCTATCGCCTCCGGCACTGTTTTGTATGAACATTTCGATGCTGCTCTGGCTGCTGACGGCAGGTTGGGCGTGGTTTGGGATCGCGGAGAACTTGAGTATCGTGAATATGACGGAGCGTCCTGGGGTGCGGTGGCAACGCTTGACGAAGACGGTGGAGCATTTCCACAATTGATTTTCTCCGGCAACGTGCCGGTTGTGGTTTACCTTTCATCTTATGCTTCGGATCAGAATGTTCTTAAAAACACTTCCAGGCACACCGGCAGTTTCTCGAGTCCGGAGCCGTTGGATTCGCGCGCTAAAACGTTTGATGCTGTTATCATCTATGAATCCACCTCGGCTACTTACGAGAATGTCACTACTGCGGCTGGAAGCGGCACGACCGGTGATGTGTACCATTCTGCTTCGGGCAAGCTTCTGGCAGCTACGGGTGATGCCCTGTATCTCGGTATGGACGACAAGTTTCGCTATGGCAAGTTCCTCCTCTCGACAGCCGGAGCCGGCGGTACTGTTGTCTACAGTTACTGGGATGGATCAAACTGGATTGCTTTCACTCCAGCCGGGGGGTGCTTTGTCTTTGATGCCACAGATAAGGACCTCCTCTTATGGCAGGACTTCAACAGTGTGCCGCAGGATTGG
>QMSR01000029.1 GCA_003649695.1 Thermoplasmata archaeon | reverse complement strand
CTTCTTCTTTGCCAATTTTCTGCGCAGATAGAAATAATGCCCTCTAATTCTCCTTAACTCTTTGCCATAAAACTTTGGTCTAAGGTTGCTCAGGTCACAGACCGTAGCAACCCATCTCACCCCAAAGTCTATGGCAATTACAGAGGAGTATGATTTCTTAATCTCAACATCTTTCTGGACTGTTATGAACAAAAACCAATTCTTATCTTTCCTTAATAGCTTAGTCTCCCTAATGGAATAGCTAAGTATATCCTCATCTGGTCTAAACTTTATAGCTACCCAAACACCACCTTTTCTCTGATAACATGGTATTTTAGCCCAATATTTACTTAGTTTAGTATCCTTCTTTTCTATTTTGAATACATCCCTTCTTACAATTAGAGGATATTCTTTCTTGCCATTAAACTTTTTACTATACTTCATAGCTTGTTGTTTGGTTGCAGAATACAATGGAACATCTTTTCCTTTTAATGCCATTTGAAAATTAAAATACTCATTTCTAATCAATTCTTCTTTAGTTTTTGTTAGTCCTATTAGCTTAGCTCTTATGGTCTTTTTTACTAACATACTATTTACCTTTTTGCAATTATATATTTAAAGCGAAATTCATCCCAACATTAAAATGCTGGGCTTTCTTTCGCTGTTTTTCGTAACAGAAAGGTATGGCACAAGGATAGTCTGGTGTGATCCCAAAAAAAGATATATATTGCATGAAATAATCATGAGGGAATTGTATGGGAAATCCAATGTGATAGTGTAGTGAACATTTATAAATATTATTGTTATTATTGTTATTGGTGATGTGTATGTATGAGAGTGAAATATTAAGTTTGGCTAAGAAAAGGCTATCGGAAAATGCAGGTATATGTGTGCATGACGTAATGGAGATTTTTGAAAAGGCAGGTATTAAAAAAGATAATATGCTTAAAAACGCAAGCTCTATATTGGGCAGGTTGGTGAAAAGTGGAAACTTAGTAAAGGCTTTTGAAAAGGAGACATGCCACTACCAGCCAAACCTCAAACACACAGTATATGTATTTAACAAGGACTTAAGTGAAACTAAACGGCAAAGAAGAAGTTTAGATGCAAACAAGAAGATACTACAACTTGAAAGCGAGATACAATCATTAAAGCAGGAGATAGAGAGGCTAAAGACAGCAAACACAATACTAAAGGAAATGTTGAAGGACGAGATGAGGCGAAACCTACAGCGATAGTTGTTTAAATACCAAAGCGAAATGATAAATATGGCAATAACATTGAAAGGAAAGATGATATATAGGATAAGCTTGGTGCGATCTTACTATACGAAGGTGGAAACACCATCAGGAACACCAAAGGATATGATAATAGCAGAGACAAGGGCATACTTCTTTACAGATGTTTTGCCAGAACCATACGAGGAGGAGGAAATAATAACGGTGCTTAAGAAGGTGCTGGATAATCTCGAAATAATTATACCTAAAAACAAGCTAACAGCTTACGAGCCTATTTTATACAGCTTAAGGACAAATCCAGACATAGAGGTAAAGGATGAAAGGGAATACGATAAGTTTACATCAAAAAAGATTTACAGGAATATAAGGATACCTGCTTGGCGTATGCGTATAAGCGGGTTTGAGGTAGAGAGGGTAGAGCAAGAGGAAGACCTTTATTTATATATAAACGATGAGCATAGGGGCTTATTTAGACCGATGCCTTTGTACGAGATAATGCGTTATGTTGCATTCTTTAAACAAAAAACACGAAAGGAGTTAGCTAAAACTAAAATTAAAAAAGAAAGAGTATCTGTATTGCAAAAGCAATACGATGAGAGGGATATAGAGCTGTTTGAGAGGGAAAGGCCACTACTACTTGCATCATTTAGATATGCAAGGGAGCTATCGGATTTGCTTGAATTTATAATAACAACACGAAGGATATTGGAAAGCAGAATAAGGGAATATGAAAGGTATATTGAATATATAAGGGGATTATAAGGAGGGATATTATGGATGTAGAGAGAAGGTTTAGGGAATATATAAAGGAGATGGCAGAGGCAAATGAAAGAATGAATAAGTTTGTAGGTACGATAGACAGGCTTATACAGGAAGCTAAAGCAAAGCTGGAAGAATTAAGTAAGCAGAAGATAAAAACAAAGCAGTTGGAACAGGATATAGAACAGCTAAAGCAGGAAATGGCTAAGATACAAGACAACTTAAAGACATTCAGCGATGGTATAGCGAGCAAGATTGTAAGGATGGACAAGATGATAAAGGACATACAGCTAAAGAACGAGAGCGATATGAACAATGTCTTCAAGCTAATGGAACAAGACAAAAAGGAGCTACAGGAAGCAATAAAAGTAAACTTCAATGCATTGGATAACAAGCTTTCCGATGTGGCGACAGAGGTATACAAGAAAATAAATAATCTGGAGGCAGTAGCTAAAAAAGTAGAGAAGCACGAAAAGATAGTTAACAAGGCAAGGGAATTTGTGAAGGCGTTGCTGACATACTCCCATGACTAAAGTCATGGGGTTCAGCGTATAGGTATCCTCTCGGATACCATTTCACGCTTATACTCCCCTTGTCCAGAGGAGATGGATAAACCCATTTTATATATGTTTATAGAAGCATTTAAGTCCCTGTCTATTCTAAACCCACATTCCGAACATTTGAAAACCTTTGTGCTTAATGTTATATTGTTTATATGACCACATCTTGAACACATTTTTGATGTGTTCTTTGGATTAACTTTTATAATCTTTCTGCCATATAATATTGCTTTGTATTCAAGTATCTGATAGAATTTGCTCAACGATATGTATTGTAGATACTTATGTATCTTCTTTGTTGCCTTTTTGTTTTCTGATTTCACCTCTTTAAGTTCTTTTAGTTCTAAATTTTCCACAACCACATACTCGTGGCTTTTGAGTATGTGGTTAATGGTTTTCTGATAAAAATCATATTTTATATTCTTAATTCGCTTCAATAGTTTACTTCTTCGTCTCTCCAAATATATAACCCTTTTTGATTGTTTAATTCCTCTTTTCTTGTTTATGTGTTTCTTTTTATCTATAATTGATTGTAATTCCTCTATCTTCTTAGCAATTCTCATGATGTTTTTAATAGGCAAAGATATTGTTTCTCCATTTGAAATTGTAATTGTGTTTCTTATACCCAGATCAATACCAACAATCTTCCCATTTTGCCTCTGTATGCTTAATTCTTTCTCATATACTATGTATGCAAAAAATCCATCTGGTTCTTCTTTAACCCATACTTGTTTTGCAGTTTCGGTTATATGCTTCCATAATGATTTTTTTGTTGCCTTATCCTTTATTCTAACCCAACCTATTTTAGGTAAATATATCATTTTTCCATTTATTTTAAAATCTTTTGGATATATCAATATACCATCATAATTTTTCTTTCTTTTATAAGATGGGAATTTGTATCCCTTGCTCTTGTGTTTTATAAATAACCTTAATGCAAAATTAAACTTTCTTGCTATTTGTTGTAAGTTCCATATGGATGTATAATTTAAAAATTCATATTCTTTTCTCATTCTTGTTATTTCTCTACACAATCCAGCAAATCTTATGAACTTCTTATGTTGTTTGTAGTATTCTTTTTCAAGCCATACAAATTTATTCCATACAAATCTTATGTTGCCTAATGATTGTCTCAATAATTGCTGTTTTTGTTTTCCAGCATAAATTTTTGTTTTTATGATTGCTTTCATGTTTATCACTTGTTTTTTTGGTCTTCTATGTATTTTTTAATTGTTTCTTCTGATATATGACCTATCGTTTCAACATAATAACTTCTTGTCCATAATGTAGGCAATCTCTTTCTTAATTCAACGAACTCATTTCTTAAATGTCTTGATGTATATCCTTTAAGTTGTTGTATTATAAAGTGTGGTGCTAATGTTGGTCTGGCTTTTATAAACAAATGTATGTGGTCTGGTAGTATTTCTGCTTTCTCTATATTTATATCTAATTCTTCTGCCTTTTCATTTAATAACTCATATAATCTATCCTTAATTTTACCATCTAATACTTTTCTACGATATTTTGGACACCATATAATATGGTATGCTACATTATATACAGATGTTTTTGAGTGCTTCCATCTTTCATACACCATATTATATATTTGGCAAAAACATATTTAAATATTAAAAACAATATGTATTATAATACCAACATTCCTCCCACGATTTAAATCGTGGGCTTCCTGTTGGATAGGAGTGAATGGATAGGGAAGAATATGAAGGTTTAAAGGAAATTATGGAAAGATGGATAGCTATGCTTGGTAGGATGTGCAGGAATGGGCAATGTGCTGTATGCCCGTATAGAGAATATTGTAGATATTCTCAACTATCCTCTAATAGCCATGTCAACTACCCTTCCCTAAAGCTTCAGGAGGTGAAGAATGAAGTTTGTAAGGATAGGTAGATGGGTAATAAATCTTGACAAGGTGGAGTGTATATGTATAAATGGAGATGAGATAGCTTTTTGGTTTGGAGTAGACAACTCTATAGTAATCTCAAAATCAGATAAAGATGCATACAGGCAAGCAACGATTCTTATAAAAAGGTTGGAGATTAACTACCCTTCCCTAAAGGAAAAGGTGGTTTAGTGAAGGAGAGATATATATTCATGGATGCTGGGGAATATCTTGAGCTGAGCAAATATGTAGAGGTAGATCAATCACAAAAGAAGTGCATATTCAAAGAAGCTGTGCAGGAAACAAGTAAGCGTGTAAACAATATCAGCACAATAGTAATTATTGATTTATGGGTAATGTATTTATCGTTTATTTTTGGCTTAGCCTATCACATAACAGGTTATAATAGCTTGTATGGAATAGCACTTATAACAACGATAATAGCAATCTTAATTTTGATAGGAATTTACACACGCATATACGATTTGTATCATTGTTTTTTAGAGAATTTAGTAAAAAGGGTGGAGAATGAGGATAACGGTTGATATAGATAGCCACAATCCATTAAGGCTCATGCTCTGCATAGCTAAAGGTCTATTTCTGTTCAGGAAAATTCCATACAAGCTAACAAAAACACGCAAGGGATTTCACATATTCTGGTATAATATAGATGCGGATATAAAAAAATCATTGGTATACAGGTATTGGCTTGGAGATGATAGAAAGAGAATAGAATTTGATATGGAGAAGGAAGGAAAGAGGATAAAGCAAGTAATGTTTAAGTACAAAGAGGTAGAGACAATTACAGATAGAGGTAGAAGAAAGCGTATATATAGGGAGAAGATAATTTACGATTTGGTTAAGCATAAAAGAGGTAGCGTAATAGAAAAGCTTAAGGAGAAAAATCCAGAGCTTTTTGGTGATTAGATGTTTTATAGAACATTATTGTTTGCATCCATAATGATTTTCCTATCATTAATGGTTGGTATAACACAGCATGAGGCTGTACATCAAAAGATATATACATTGTATGGGATAGACTCCTATGTTGACTATGGTATATTGGATGCAAGAACAATCGGCAACAGGACGAAGATAGTGGCTTTGGCTCAAAATAATTTTAATGACTATAAGGAGATGATGAAACTGCATGTTCTAAACGAGATAGTGGCTTATAACCTAATAATGATAGAGTTATTACTGTCTATAATAATAGTACTGCTTGTTATTGTGATAGGGATTTTTTGGGAAAGTAAACATTTATAAATATTATTGTTATTGTTATTATTGGTGATATTATGAAAGAGAACGAATTGATAAAGGGTTTGGATTTCACATGGGACGACATAAACAAGGCAAGGGATAAGGGCAGGTTGCTTTCTTTTGATTTGGAGCTGTCCAAAGCATGTAACCTGAGATGCATATACTGTTATGCAGAGTCTGGCAGAAAGAGAGAAAACGAGATGACTCTGGATGAGATATTCAACGTCATAGATCAAGCTGTTGACTTGGGTGCAGAGAAAGTAGTGGTTATAGGTGGTGGTGAACCATTGATATATCCCTATTATTGGGATGTTCTGGACAAAATCAGGGATGTAAACCTATCTTCTATAACATTCACAAATGGGACTGTGATAGATGAGGAAGTTGCAAAGAGGCTATATGATTTAGGGGAAGACATAGCACTTAAGTTTAACTCCTTCAACGAGGATGTGCAGGATTATCTTGCAGGAGGAATAAAAGGCACAGGAAAAAGGATTAAAAGAGCTTTGGAGTCATTGCTCAAGGTAGGATATTCCTCTAAACCAGATGCACCAAAACTTGCATTGGAAACAATAGTGTGTAAACAGAACATGCATGAGATAGAAAAATTTTATAGATTCTGCAGGGAACATAACATTATTCCATATGTTGAGATTTTAACTGTGCAGGGAAGGGCAAAGGAGCATGATGTTGAGCTGGTGATAAGCCCAGAGGAAGGCTACGAACTGTTTAAGCGTTTAAAAGAATACGATGAGCAGGAATGGGGCATAACATGGCCACTTACACCACCAATTGCTGGGCAGAACTGCAAGAGGATGTACTACTCTGCATACATAACAACAACAGGTGATGTGCAACCATGTCCTGGCGTTGACATACCTGGAGGAAATATAAGGGAGAAAAGCCTGAAAGAGATAATAACCAATTCAGACATATTCAAGACTGTCAGGAACATTGACAAGTATATCAAAGAGCCATGCAGGTCATGTAAGTACGCAATAGAAACAAAGTGCTATGGTTGTAGAGGAACAGCATTGCACCACACAGGTGACTTTTTAAATCCAGACCCAACGTGCTGGTGGCTAAAAAGGTGTTATAATGGATAAGGAAATGAAGGCATTACTTGAGAGGTATAAGGTTGAATACGAAATTATCAGACACAAGACATCTGGAAAGACCACAGACGATGCAGAAAAGTCTTTAGGTGTTAGCAGAGAAAACATACTTAAGTCTATCTTGATGGAGAACGAAAGACAGGAGTATTTAGGTGCTATTATTACAGGGGATAAAATGATAGATACCAAAAAAGTCAAAGTAATAGCAAAAAAGATAGGAATATTTACAAACTACAAGTTTAAGTTTGCGGATGCAGAGACAGTAGAGAAGGTTCTCGGATATAAGATTGGGGGTGTCCCCCCATTCGCTTTTTATTTGAAAGGAATAACAACTCTGGTTGATGCCTATGTCATGTGGAGAGACTATGTAATAGGTGCTGGTGGTGATGAGTATACAGGGCTTAAGTTTAAGCCAAGCATTTTCGCAAGGATATATACTGTCACAAACATAAGCAAGTAAGTTTATAAATGTTATTGTTATTATTATAGATAAGGGGTGATGATATGAACACAGAGGAAAAGATATACAAATTTGTAAAGAAGAATGGTAAAGTGCCGAGAACACAAATATCGCACATGCTTAACATACCATACTATAGATGCAAATACATTTTAGAGGAGCTGGTTAAAAAAGGTAAGCTGAAAAGGATAAAGACTTTAAGAGGGACTTATTATGAAGTTAAATAAGGAGCTGGAAGAAGAACTTATATATAGTATCGGCTTGTTGTTTTTATTAGGAATAATATTAGGTTCATTTTTTTCAATGGCTTCAGTATTTACTTTACTTAATGTATTTAGTTTTAAACTTAATATAGTTGTAATTACATTTATCGGAATAGTAGGATATGGAATAGTAATTAGTTACTACTATGCTCATTTAGAGCCACTCATCACGAAACTATCAGGTAAAAATAAAAAAGCAACCTCTAATTTTTATGAATCTTTAAAGGAATCAATATTGTTTTTCACACCATTGCTAAATTTTATTATTGCTGGTATTTGTGTATCTTTTGATTTAGTAAAATACTATGATCTTGATTCTTTCATTGTAGCATTTGGATGGGCTATATTCAATATATTATATTTAATCATCAAAAGGAGGCGATAGAATGATAGGAAAGGTAGGACAATTCAAAAAAGGATGGGAGTGGGTAACACTAAGCGATGAGGAGAAGGCAAAGCTGTACGACAAGCTGATATACGAAAATGGAAGGTTGTTTGTGATAGCATACAACGAAGCAAAGAAGATAAAGGATGAGATAGGCATACACGAATCACAGATACTGCATGTAGCTATAGCATTGTTCGATAAGTTGGCAACGCAAAGCTTTTCAGCAATAAACAGCGAACTTGAGAGAAAAATATTTATGGAAAAAAAGAAAGAGTGGGAAAGATTTGATAACAAATATAGAAGATAGATATGGAACTGCTGGAGGGTCTCGATGCAAGGGAAAAAAGGAGATTTATCATAAAATTATTTACAGATATAGTATTCATAGTAGCTTTCGTTTACATGAGCTTTCAAGCAAAGTATTGGTGGCAGATGGGGGTGCATGATGCATTGAGAGGCTGTCCAGCACTACTATGGGGCAACAGAACCATAGAGGAGGTTGAGAGCATAATACTGAATGGGGGAATAAATGGAACAAACATAACAAACCTGACATGGAGGTTAGAGCCTTATGAACGTGATATTGGAAGGGGAAATATGCCCTAACTGTAAATTTGAGGGGCTGTGCATAGATGAGAGGGGAATAGTTAAATGTATATGCTGTGGATTTTGGTTCAGGGATAAGGAAATGGCTAAAAAAGTGTTCGAAAATAGAAATGCTCTCAGAAGCTCTCAGGTGGTGTTGTGGTAAAAACTTCAATCAAAGGAAGGAGAAAGGAGAAAGAGGTTGAGAAAATATTAATGGAAAGAGGCTACAGCACAGAGATAGTTAGGAATATTAAATATATGCGAAGGGATTATTTTGGATGTGCTGATATAATAGCGATAAATAATAAGCATGTGCTTTTGGTTGCAGTTACAGATAGAAAGAATAGGGCAAGGAGCATTAAAAGGCTAAGGGAATTTACTAACCATCCAAGACTTTGCTTTAGAAAGGTATGTTTTTGGTATGATTGGGATGGATGGCACGAGGAGACGGTAGGATGATGGGAAAGATTATTGCCTTAATGCTTGCAACAATTCCGATTTACTATGCGATAGTATCAAAAAATAGTTTCATTATAAAACTTGTAATTGTTTTAGTTGTGGTGCTATTAGTTGCATATATTTTTTACAGAAAGCTAAAGGACTATGAGATATTTGTAAATCTTGAGGAGAATTTAAGCTGATGGCTGTCAACTACCCCAACCTAAAGGATAGGGTCTTAGCCCATATAAAGGCGATAAAAAGGAAACAACGAAGGTGAAATCATGAGGCAGGGGGTGAAAAATGAAATTTAAAATCGGCTCGTGTGTTTGGCAAAACCATATATTCACAGAAAGTGTAGATATTGAATACCAGATAAAAGAATTTAAAAACAGGAAGGAAGCAGAAGAGTGGTGCAGGAAAAACACCAACTGCGGTTTAATGTCTGGATTAACATATTGGGTTGTTGGGGAGATGTGAATCATGAAACCAAAACCATTGGATTTGGAAGAAGTATTTGAAAAGCATAAGTGGGAGCTAAATAAAGATGAAGTAAGCAATCAGATAGCAACAGTTATTACAAAACATATCGGCGGTGTTAATGTAATATACGAAAAGCATAACAAAGAAATTGATGAATTGAAAAAAGAAATCAAGCAACGAATTAAAAAAGCCTGTGAGTTTTGGTTGAGATATAAAGATAAGCCAGAATTGTTAGTAAAAGAATATCCAGAACTGAAAGGGGAATTAAGGAGATTTGGCTTGGATGTTAATGTAATTGAAAGTATAAGTAGCAAAGATAGTGAAGTGTGGGTTCTTGCAAAATCGTATACAGCATTCAAGCATTTTGATAAGGAAAAATATCAAGAATGGCTCTTTAAATTGGCTTTTAGGGAGGTGATTAAGGATGAAATTTGAGACAAGATTGAAAAAAGCAATAAACAAAATTTTAGATTTGGTTAGTGCTAAAGAACAAGATTGGAATAAAGAATCTGGTTGGAGAAGATGGGGATTTGATGCTGACTGTGG
>QMSR01000028.1 GCA_003649695.1 Thermoplasmata archaeon | reverse complement strand
CGCAAATTGGGAAGATTTCTCCTCCTGGTGGCGATCCGAAGTTGAAGATTTACGTGCGCAAGGAGTTGTGGACTACCCTTCTGTATCTTCTTGCGCCATCAAATTAACTCAGTATTTGTTGGGTCCGCAAGTTAATGTGAACACACGATATGCTTTGTTAAAGGCTGTATCTTGTGTTATTCGTTGTATGCCTGAATTTACTGTAACACGCAGGCCTGGGGGCTTACGGGGGAGGAGAGGTTATGTAGTTCGCCGAATTCGACAGTTTCATCGAAATCTCAATCGGTCAACGTTTGTTCAGGCGCACCGTCGACTTCATTTGATAAAGAAACTTTTCCCACAACAATTGTGGAAGAGGATACGTTGGCGTAATTCTTGGCTGTGGAACGCGTACTTGGAGATACAGAGTTCTTGTGACGATGGCTACGAAAGAAGACGTATTAGCGTTAGCGGCTACGTTCCAGGGGGTTGTTCGTTTATACCACCCGTATTTTCGCATGCTCGTGCGAGTCCCAGTTACCGGCAAGGGGAACCCGCGATGGCGTCTACTGTGCAAGGTGGTGGACCTCCTCCACGAGGAGCTCCTGTGGGAACGTCGCTGGAACTATATTAGTTTCGTGGTTGAGCAGATGTGTTACCTTACTTCGGATCCTGGAGTGTGGTTGAGAAATCTCGCTTCTCGTAAATGGATCCGAAGGTACAAACTGAGATTCGAGTAACCCTTGTTGGGATGACTTTTCCCCGTTAAATTACCCTCATGACCGAGGAAAAGTACGTTCTTGCCTACCTTCTTTCCCAGTACGATCCGGATCTCCTCGGGAAGTATACAACCGAAGACTTCGTTACGCCGATGGCTCAACTTTTATTTCATTTTGTTCAACAGTATGCCTCTCGTTACAATACTGTTCCTTCCGTCAACGCTGTGATTACGTATTTGGATGAGCTCAAAGAAGTACGCCAGTTTCATTCCGCCGAAATTGACTGGGTGAAGGATGTCTTTGACCTTGCCTCTCATAATTGGAGCGAGGCCGATGTGAAATATTTTCGAGACAAAAGTTTTGAGTACCTCCGTAAGCGGCGCGTAGATAAGGCGTTACGTTTAGCCCGGGATTTCTTACGTGAAGGTAATGTCGATCGCGCTTTGACTGTCTTGGAGACCACAGACGTTCCTGTACCTGATGACGGCTTACGTGTTGGCTTCGATTTCGACATTGTTACCGATCAGGAGAAGGTCCCGACGCCTTTCCCTACGGTGAACTTCATCACACAAGGGGGTATCGACAAGAAGACGCTAAACGTCATTATGGCTGTTCCTAAATTGGGTAAGTCTTATATCCTGATAGCTTTGGGAGCTCACGCACTTCGTCATGGGAAGAACGTGTTGCACGTAACGTTAGAGATGCCAAGGCGGTCAGTTGTTGCCAGGTATCGTGCGGCTTTGTCAAATCCACCCACCACCGTTCACGATGTGTTGTCTGGAGTTTCACATCAGTTGGTAGGTTCACTGGGTCAATTTGTTGTGGCGGACGCTTCGACGCTAAGGTGTACGCCGCGTTATGTTAACGGTCTTCTTGAGGATGTAAAAAGGCGAGTTGGGGTGGTTGATGTGGTGATTATAGATTACGCGAATTTGATGCAGTCGTCGGTTCGAACCGAGAGTAGCTACGACCGTGTTGGTTCCATTTACGCGGATTTACATTCGATCGCTGTTGAGCAGGATGTTGCTGTATGGACTGTGTGCCGTACAAACAGACTGGCTTTTCGTCGCTCTTTAGTTCGTGCCCATTACGTTGGTGATAGTTACGCAATTTTGTATAATTGCGATTCTTTGTTTGGTCTTGGTTCTCCTTTTGACAAGGCGCCGTCACCGAAGAAGGTTGTTCCTTGTTCCGTGTTGTACTTCCGCGAGTACCCCGCGGGTCACCAGTTTTACGTGGAGATAGATTACGAATATTGCCGTATAAGAGAGACTTCTCATATGCCAGTTGAGCCAGTCAGAGTTCAGGAGGATTACGATGCGAGTTAGTGGTTTGAGTCGTCGGTTACGTCGACGAGTTGTGGATGCTTTTGAAATCCCTGTCACTTTGTTGAATTTAGATCGTGACGAAGCCGAGATGTTCGTTGAGTTGACGTTTGCGGGTGGTTTTACTTTCGTTGCCCTTATGGAGAGGATTTTATCACTGAAGGGCGAAGATCCTATTCGTGCCATGACAGTGTTGCTCGACGGACTGCGGAAGACCGCCGAGATCGTGTACGGGAGGGAGGTAGTTAAGGGCTTCGACGAAGTATTAAACACGCTACAGAAGTAATGGCGGAAGAGAGGTACAAGTGTCCTTTTTGTGTCCAACACGGTTTACTCCCCGACCGTAAATACAAGCTCTACGTCAACAAAGACAAAGGTGTTTACCACTGCTTTCGTTGTGGTGCTTCTGGTAAAGTAGAAGAGATCGAGCATTTGTTACCCCAATTAGAGAAGTACACAGGTACCGTTGCAGTAACAGGGCGCCCTGCTTTAGAGTTTCGAGAGGTAGTCGTACGGATACCCGTTCGTTCGCTCCCCGAATCGTATCCGAAAGCGTACCTTTTCCTGAAGAGAAAAAATCTTTTGTGGTTGGCTACTGTTGAGATAGTCGAAGCGATGTGGGGTTACGGATTGCGTTTTCCTGTTTACTTCGATGGTAAGTTATTGGGCTATCAGACAAGGACGTTTCCTTACGGTACTGCTCCTTTTCCCAAATACCTGACAACTCCTGGTCTGCGCAAGTCCGAAATTCTGTGGGGGTATGACATTGTCGACTCCAATATTGTTGTGGTTGTAGAAGGGCTTTTTGACGTTTTATCGTTGCCAGGATATTCCGTAGCTACGTTTGGGACTTACGTTTCTAGAAGGCAGGCTGAGTTGATTTGTCAAAAGTTTTCGGCCGTTGTGGTTTTGTACGACACTGACGCCCAACAGCAGTCACTCAAAACAGCAACTCGGTTTCACCGTCGTGGTTTAGACGCTTACGTTGGTGTGTTAAAGGATCAGAAGTCTCCCGGCGATTGCACCTTAGA
Organism: Thermoplasmata archaeon; assembly: GCA_003649695.1. Lineage (GTDB taxonomy): Archaea > Thermoplasmatota > Thermoplasmata > Thermoplasmatales > B87-G9 > B87-G9. The sequence continues at coordinate 6,935 of QMSR01000028.1, read as the reverse complement.
GGAACTCCTCCGAGTTTATTGCTACTGCCTTGAGGATTCCTCTTGGTATCGCTTGGGAGAGTTGTTGGAGGAGTACAATGAAGGACGTACAGAAAGAGACAACGGGCTTCCCGAAAAGAGAGGTAGAGCGGGTTTGTGTTGAGGGGGTTCCTTTTTCTTTGAGTGTCGCTCGTTACGGTTTTCCTACATCGGTGAGTGTCGTTGCTCAAGCAACTCTTTGCTGCTCTTTGACTGACCAAGTACGTGGAGCTAACCTGAGTCGTTTTGTTCAATTGTTAAATTCTCCTACTGTTCTGTCTGCCTCCTTAGTTTGTGACAAAGTACAGCGGTTACTGAACCTTGTACGAGACACCTTGGAGAGTTCTGACTCTTTCGTGTCTTTGAAATTTCCTTACGTAATTAGGAAAAAGTCGCCCAAGTCTTTACAAGAAAGCGACTTTGTGGTAGATGTTGAGTTTCTCGGTGTTAGTGACCCCGGCGAGAGCCACGTTTATATGGCCGTTACGGTACCTTACACTTCTTGTTGTCCTTGCTCCCGCGAAATAAGTGAGTACAACGCCCACAATCAACGTTCTTTTGCTAAGGTAGTGGTCGAGTTAGCTCCTGTTGGTATTGTGTGGATTGAGGAGATAATTCAGTTAGTCGAGTCCCGGTCCAGTTCTCCTATTTGGGAGTTGTTAAAACGTCCTGATGAGAAGTATGTTACTGAGTTGATGTATCAGAGACCCAAGTTTGTGGAGGACGTTGCCCGCGAGATTTCCGAACAATTGGATTTACAATTTGTGTCGAAAGGCAGGGTCACTGACTATCTCGTTATTTGTCGTCATCAGGAATCCATTCACCTTCACGATGTGTCCTCGTGCATTTCTATGGGCAAACGCTTAACTTGCAGGAGGCAAGGGGTATGAATCCGATTACTTGGAAGATTCCTTGCAAACTAGCTCCCGGCGCTAAACCTTTGCGTCATAATCATCCCTCAGATGTTGGTTTTGATTTGGCAGCTTTAAGGCAGGTTGTTATTCCTTCTCGTCGAGAAGCTTATGTCCCTACAGGCGTTTATGTGTGTATCCCTGAGACCTTGTGTGGTTTTATCTGGCCACGTTCTTCCACACGCAAAAAAGGTTTAAACGTTTTCCGCGGTTTGATCGATCCCCACTACTGTGGTGAATTGGGTGTTTTGGTATATAATCGGTCCGACAAAGATGTTATGGTTGAGGAGGGGGAGTATTTTGCACAGCTGGTTATTTTACCACGGGTTTTTGTTGAGTTCGATTACGTCGATGAGCTCCCCGCAACGTCTCGTGGCGAAGGCGGTTGGGGCAGCACAGGGCGGTTCTGATGGGTAGTGGCTGTCCTTACGAAGGCCGAATGAAGGTTCCTCCTGTAGGGTCACCTTCGGCTTCTCTTGTTATTGTTGCCGAAGCTCCCGGGCCTCACGAGTTCGAGTACGGTATCCCGTTATGTGGTCCTTCGGGGAAGTTGTTGTACGACCACTTGTTTAAGGACCAGTATGGCAGTTATGAGGATTACTTGGATTTGCGGGTATCTTCGACCTACATTACAAACGTCATTCTGTGTGATATCAAAAAGCCCCCCAAGCAGATCTTCGAGCATTGCGTTCAGCGCTTAAAGCAAGAGTTAGATTCACTGCAGCCGAATGATGATCGGGTGCTTTTGTTATTGGGGGCCGTTGCCAGCCAGGCTGTGTTAGGTTTCAAAGCCCACCGCGGTTTTTTCTACGACACCCCTTGGGGTCCTGCTTTTTATTCCATGCACCCTGCGTATTACTTACGTGTTCTTGAGCGCACAGAGTTGTTTCGGTTGGATATGGAAAAGTTCAAGAAAGGTTTCCGAGTTCCTACTGAGCCGGACATTATTGTCGTAAATGATCCTGGTGGACTTTCTTGGTTAGCATCAGAAATTTCTTCTCTCCCATCCGATCACTTTTTGGCGTTCGACTGTGAAACGACTGGCTTTGACCCGTTTAAAGACGAAATCATTTGTGTGTCTCTTTGTTTTGACGACAAAACCACCTTTGTTGTTCCTATGACCCCTGTAGCTCAGCCTGCTTTGATGAAGATTTTTCAATCCCCATGTCGCAAGACAGGAGCCAACTTTAAGTTCGATTTGAAGTTCCTCAGGAAGGCAGGGTTTAATGTGCGGAATGTATATTTTGATGTTCTCCTCGCTCAACATGTCCTCAACGAGAACTTCCCCCTGGATTTGACTTCCCTTACGTCTTTGTATACGAATTTACCTCCTTACATGTCAGAGTTGGAGCGATACATTAAGGAACACAAAGTAAAGTCTTACGCGGATATTCCTCGCGAGATTTTGTATGAATACTCTGGTTATGACGCTTTTGCGACTTATTTGGTGACTCAGGCTTTGTACCCTCGCGTGAAGCGACAATACGGAGACGTTTATTGGGGTGTTTCTGTTCCTCTTCAGCGAGCGTTAGTTGACGTAGAGCTCCGCGGGATTCGAGTAGACATGAACCGTGTAGACGAGTTGACACTGTCGGTCCGCAAAGAGATCCAAGAATTGGAGGACCACCTTTTCCAAACTGTTGGACAGGAGTTTAATTATCGTTCTACTCGTCAGCTAGGGAGGGTTCTTTATCACGACCTCGGTCTTCCTGTAGTCGCGTATACTTCGAAAGGACAGCCTTCTACAAATGAAGCGGCTTTACGTCGGTTACTAGAGAAGGCCCAACAAGGGCAGTTGTCGGATGAGGGGCGTAGAGCTGTTGAGTTGCTCCTTCAGTTGAGGAAGAGGCAAAAGGTGTTGTCCACTTATTTGAAAGGCCCTCGCGGCGGTGTAACTCGGTTTGTGAAGGATGACGGTAGGGTTCATCCGGTCTTCAACGTGCACGGTACTCACTCGGGTCGCCTTAGTTCTAATGACCCCCCGATTCAGACGATCCCTAAGACGGCTTTGAGAACTGTATTTACAGTGGACTCTGGCTATAAGTTCTTGGAGTTTGATCTGTCACAGGCCGAGTTGCGAGTAGTAGCTCACGCGTCACAGTGTCAGACGATGTTAGATGCGTTTGCGGCGGGCCGAGATATTCACGCTGAGACCGCGAGCCGTATTTTTAGAGTACCTGTGGAGAAGGTAACCCCTTTGCAGAGGCACCAGGCTAAGTTCGTGAACTTCGGTGTTTGCTTGGACGGGGACACCGAAGTTGTTACTTCGACGGGTTACAAGAAGATCAGAGATGTGCGAGTAGGGGAAAGGGTTTTGACGCACAAAGGGAATTGGAAGCGTGTGGTTAATACTCATAGAGTTCGGGCGGCTCGATTGATAGAGATTACCACGGCCACGAAGAAAAAAATTAGGTGTACACCGGACCATGAGATGTTGACCCCGAAGGGGTTTGTTCGGGCTGGCGCGTTAGAGCTTGGTTGTCGGTTGGTTTCGTTAAAGTCTTTCCTGTCGTCGCGGCTTTCGTCCTACGATGAAATTGTTTCAATTCGTGAAATTCCTTTCGACGGTTTTGTTTATGATTTAACGGTTGAGGGTGACCACAGTTTTGTTGCAAACGGGTTGTTCACACATAATTGTTACGGAAGGGGTGCACAAAGTGTCGCAGCTCAGTTTAACATGTCGTTGGAAGAGGCGGAAGCCCTTTTAGATTCCTTTTTCAGTGTTTATCCTGAGATACGGGATTATATGGATCGTGTGGTTGGTTATGCTAAGCGAAACAGACGGTTGTGTAACTACTTCGGTCGATGTCGCCATTTCGGAACAGGTCCTTTTCTTCCAGAATGGGAAAGACAGGCGTTATCGTACATCTCGCAGAGTACCATCGCTGACTTCACGAATCAGACTCTAGCGTTGTTGGTATACGAGTTTCAACGATCAGGTTTAGATGCTTATGTTATTGCCCAACTTCATGATGCTATAATGGTAGAGTGCCAGGAGGACATCGTTGACGACGTTGTAACCCTTGTCAAAACTTATTACGAACGCCCTGTCGCTGACACTGATTTGATTATTCCTGTTGAGGTGACGGTCGGCGATTGTTGGCAGGGTGGTGACCTCCTATTTGAGGAGTAAATTGCGCGATAATTGCGCAAATAAGCGCGGGTTGACGAGTTGTCAATGGAAAGAGGCATCCGTTGCTTTCACCCTGCGCTTAAATCGCAAATATGTGTGAGGTTAGGTTATGTTGACAGTGTTGAAGCCGGAGGAACAAGCTATTATGAATGTGCTTTTAGAGTTTATTGTCAGAGAAATCGAGCAACGACAAGATTACACTTGGGTGTGGGAGGGTGCACCTTTGAGAATGTACCTGCTTTCCGGATTTGAGGAGGAAAAGTGGATAGCCGTTTTAACAGGTAAGCAAGCTCACAGGTTAAGTCAGATGGCTGAGGTAAAGAAAGGTCTCAGGAGTGATGAACATTAAGGAGGTAGATTATGACGTCGATGTTGAGTGTTATTGATGAAGTGGTTTCAAAAGTGTCACAGGGCTCGTTAGAGGCCTTTACTGACGCAATTGTATCGTTCCCCCGAGTTTACCTTATCGGTGCTGGCAGATCTGGGTTGGTTGCTAAGGCTTTCGCTATGCGTTTGGTTCATTTGGGGATAAAAACCTTTGTAGTGGGAGAGACTGTGACTCCTGCCTTACGTGAGGGTGACGGTTTCATCGCCGTTTCTGGTAGTGGGAGGACCACTACTGTTGTCGAAGTTGCTCGGATAGCTAAATCTCGTGGCGGTGTTGTATTGGCAGTAACAGCGAAGCAAGAGTCCCCTTTAGCGTCATTGGCGGACACTGTGTTGTTGATTCCTACGTCCCTTCCTTCTATTCCTAGCGGTTTAGATTCTTTTGAGTGCAGGGAAGTTGTTGGTGTTCCTATTCGTTTCCCCCTTGGTAGTTTGTTCGAGGTATCGGCTATGATAATTTTTGAAATGTGTGTGATTTCGTTGATGTCGAAGTTGGGAGTAACTGAAGTACAGATGGCAGAAGTGCACAATAACCTGGAGTAACCCAAACGTTGTTGTTGAGCAAACAAACTTTTAGTATATAAAAATCAACTTCCAAAGAGGAGGTAAGTTATGGACTTAGAAAAGCTAAAGAGAGATTTGGATGCACGGAGTCGTCGTGGCTTCTGGCGTCCAAAGCCAGGGAAGAATAGGGTTAGGATCCTACCCCAACCGGATCCTAACAAAACTTTTTATGAAATCGTGAAGCTCCACTGGATTGGGAACAGACCAGTTCTCTGCACTGGGGATGACTGTGTTGTTTGTATGATCATACAGCAGGGCTTGGCTGACATCCGCACTCACGAGCAGTTCCTTGTCAATCTAATAGATCTCGACGACGTTGAAGCAGGGGTTCAGATTTGGCCTATGCCCGTTACTCCTTGGGCAGATCTTTGTCGTTTAGTTCTTGACGACGAGTGGGGTGATATTACTGATCCAGAAACAGGTCGAAACGTGACCATTGTACGTCAGGGCTCGGGGCCTACTGATACTAGATATCAGGTTATCCCTGATCCGAAACAAAGCAAGATCGACCCTGCTTGGCTAGATCAGGCGATGGATTTGTCTCGTATTTATCGCGTAACACCACCACAGCAGTTAGCTTCGATCCTTCGTGACTCAGGGGTGCTTCCCGGTGTGACTTCGGTCGAGTCTTTGATTCCACCGACACCCGAGGAAGAAGCACTCAGGGGACCTACTACAGAAGAGGAGTCTCCCACACCACCTCCTTTGAAGCCTCCAAAGAAGACGGTTACTCGGACTACACCGCCTGCATCTTATGCAGCCGAATCCGAGAGTCAACCGTCACAGTCAAAGCTAGACCCTGCGAAAGTACAGGCGAAGTTACGTAGTTTGTTGAAAGGGACTGAGTAATGGAAAAGCTAATGAGGAGTTTCACAAAAAAGTTCGGGGAAGGGTCCATTCGTTACCTAGCGGACCCCTCCATTGTTCCTTCTGCGTTAGGTTATGTTCCCAGCGGTATTCTTCCTGTGGACTATGTTTTGGGAGTTCCTGGTGTTCCGTTAGGTAGGATTGTAGAGATTTACGGATATGAGTCTACAGGGAAGTCAGCTGTATTAGCCTCCCTTCTGGGTATGTGCCAGGCGATGGATGGCATTGCTATTTTGGTGGACAGCGAACACTCCTATTCCAGCGATTGGAGCACTTTGTTTACTGTTGACCCAAACAAGTTAATTCTAATGCAGCCCGCGCATCTCCAGGAGGCAGGAGAGCAGATAATCTTCATTTGCGAAGAACTTCGGAAGGAGAACCCCGATGTCCCTGTCCTCATAGGGATTGATTCTGTTGCTGCCCTCCCTGTTGTCGAAGAGTTAGACCGTGACACAGAGACACACGCAGTTGGTCTTCATGCGAGGGTCCTTTCTCGGATCCTTCGTCAAATTACAAACCTTATTTGGGAACGACGAGTCGCTGTTGTGGCTATCAATCAGCAGAAGGAGCGACCACCAATGGGCCCGGCTTTTGCTCCCGGTGTTTCTAAAATTGGCGGACACTCACTTGATTATCATTGTTGCACGCAACTTCGGTTATCTCGGACCCAGATACTTCGTGACAAAGGTAAAGTGAGGGGTATTACTATCCGAATTTTTGGTGCGAAAAACAAGGTGGCTCCTCCTTTCCGTGAGAGTACGTGTTCTTTTTACTTTGATGCCGGTTTCGACGACTTTGATTTTTTGCTTCCCTTGGCAGTTGAACTAGGTCTTGTGGAGAGAAAGGGCGGCGGTTGGTATGTGTGGGGCGATCGCAAGTTTCAGAAGAACGAGTTTGTGTCTTTAGGTCTCGAGCGTGAGATCGTGAGTAAGTATTATGGTGATTCGCTAGGTGAGGTCGTTTATGGAGTACGGCAATTACGCGCAAGGAATATCGATAGGGGAGTTCCTGACGACTCGTCAACAGGCACAGAGGAGACTGGAGAAGAGGGTCTT
>QMSR01000027.1 GCA_003649695.1 Thermoplasmata archaeon | reverse complement strand
GGACCTTGGCTCAACCTGGTCCTCTTCATTGCAACCGTCCTAAGCACCTGGTACGTGGGCGTGGGCCTTTATTCCTCGTACTTCGGGGCCCCCCGCCTGGACAGGGCAGTCCTCCTAGGGGGACTCATCTACTTCTCCCTGCCCCTGATGGCGGTCCTGACGGTCCACGAGCTCTCCCACTACTTCGCGGCCAAGCACTACGGTGTTAGGGCGTCCCTCCCCTTCTTCATTCCCGCCCCCACCATCGTGGGGACCCTGGGGGCCTTCATCTCACTTAGGGATCCCGTCCCGAACCGGAGGGCCCTTATCGTGATCGGGGCTGCAGGTCCCATTGGGGGCTTCCTGGCCACGATCCCCGTGGCTATCCTCGGGAGTTATCTGAACTCCACGATACCGGCCGCCGCCCCGCCCCCGACGGGCCCGGTAATCGTGATTGGAATGCCCCTGATAACGAGGATCCTTGAGAAGTTCTTCCCGGTGCCTGGCCTGATACACCCCACCTACTACGCCGCCTGGGTCTCCTTCATCGTGACCGCCATGAACCTCCTACCCCTGGGCCAGCTCGACGGAGGTCACATAGCGAGGGGGCTCCTGGGCGAGGCGTCCAAGTACCTCTCTTGGGGCGTCTTCGCCTTCTTAATCGTCCTCGGCATCCTCTACTTCCCGGGATGGATCATATTCGGCATCTTGGGCCTCGCCCTGGGCCTGAGGCACCCACCGCCTCTTGACGACTACATGCCAATTGAGAAGAAGCACGTGGCCGTGGGCGTGGCCGCTGCACTCCTCTTCTCGGTCACCTTCGTCCCCGCCCCCGTCACGATGGTGGTACCATCCCAGCAGCTCCAAGTCGAGGTCCCGAGTGCGGTCCTCGCCTCCCCGGGCAACCTATCCTACGTGAACGTCGTGGTCAGGAACCAGGGCATTTTCACCTTCAACGGTACCCCGGAGGTCGAGCTGAGGGGCATCAACGGCACAGTGAGCCTGGAGCCGGAGCCACCATATTCCTTCCCGCCCGGAGAGGAGAGGGAGTTCCTCGTGGGCATAGTCCCCAACATGACTGGTACGGGGACCCTGAGGATATCCCTTCTCGGCGTGGAGGAGGAGATCCCGGTGTTCTCGGGCGTCCTAACGGACGAGTTCGGGATCTACTTCGATGGCTCCGACTTCGAGGTCATTGAGCTCGCCCCGGGCGCCGAGAGCGCGATGGCCACCGGGCGCTTCGAGGGGCCGCCCGGCAACTACGTGCTGGTGGCGGTGCCCGACTTCGGACTGAATGTGAAGGTGTACGTCGAGGGCGTTCCGGTGAACGGGACCGCCCAGCTCGCCCTGGTAGGCGGCGAGAAGATCAGCGTAGAGCTCTCGCCCTCCGGTGAGCCCGAGACGGACCACCTGGACGTCTCCCTGGCCCTCTACTGGAACGGAACCATGCACGTCTCAACAGTCTCCCTCATGCTCTCGAGATGAGGTACTTCGCCGTCGCGTACCTGGGCTGGGGCTATCACGGGTCCCAGAGGCAGCCAGGCTTGAGGACTGTGGAGGGGGAGATAGAGGACGCACTTGCGAGGATGGGGATCAGCTGCAGGGCCAGGCTCAGGTCGAGGACCGACGCAGGGGTCAGCGCCAGGATGAATGTCTTGGAGCTCTCGGTGGATGTCCCAGAGGGGGCCGTAGTGGGCCTCAACCGCAGGTTGGACGACATCAGGCTCTGGGGCTACTTCGAGTCCAAGCCCAAGATCTTCTGGAGAGAATACTGGTATCTGGTTCCCGACCTCGACCTCGAGGGCCTGAGGATGGGGTTGGAGTTCCTTTCATCCCTTGACGACCTGAGCCCCTTCGTCAAGGGCCATGGGAGCCCTGGGAGGGTCGAGATGGGGCTACGACCGGGGAGGCCCACGATCCTTTGGTTCCGCTCCAGATACTTCCGGTGGCAGATGGTGCGGAGGATGGTCTCCTTCGTCATTTCGGTGGCCTGTGGCGCGGACCCCCAGCAGGAGCTCAGGAAGGCGAAGGAGTTTGGCGGCTATAGGCCGGCCGACCCTAGGTTCCTTGTCCTCTGGGAGACCCGGACCGACCAGGCGCCCAGGCCCCTGGACACGGGATCTTGGTCCGAAGAGCTATTCCTGAGGTCCAGAATCCTCTACATCATATCGGAGGGTCTCAGACATGGAGCTGAGGGGCTTCAGGATTCTAACGGATCCTAGGGTGTATCCCCCGTCGGAGGACACGTACCTGCTCATCGAGGCCCTAGATCTGTCTGGGGGAGAGAGGGCACTGGACATGGGGACGGGAACCGGCATTGTGGCCCTGCACATGGCGACGGTGGCGGAATGGGTGCTAGGCGTGGATTCCAACCCGTGGGCCGTAGAGCTAGCGAGGAAGAACGCGAGGCTGAACGGGATAGAGAATGTCGAGTTCAGGCTCAGCGATCTCTTCTCCAACGTCCCAGAGTCCTTCGACCTCATAGCCTTCAACGCCCCCTACCTCCCTCCCAGGAGGGTTAGGGAGCCCATCGAGGCCTCCTGGTACGGCGGAGCCCCCCTCATCGAGAGGTTCCTGGCCGAGGCCTGGAGGCATCTGAGGTCGGGGGGCAGGATCCTCCTCCTGTTCTCCTCCCTAACGGGCTTGGGAGACGTGGAGAAGGCCATGAGGAGACACGGCTACAGCTGGTACATGAGGGCGAAGAGACACATCTTCTTCGAGGACCTATACGTCTTCGAACTCAGGCATTGAAAAAGCGGGTGCGTTATTTCACCGTGTTCGACGTCAGGATTAGGGACGGCCCCAGGATTTCCCCGGGGGACGACCTGCACCTGAGGGTTGCCAAGTTTCTCTATAAGCTGGGCCTGGCCAGGGATAGGGACCTGGAGGACCCCGCCTCGAGCGCCGCCGTGGCCGTGTTCGAGGAGCTCCTCTCGGGCTGGAGGAGCCTTGAGGAGCTGTCCTCTAGGGTTCCCAGGACGACGGCCTACAGGCTAGTGGAGAGAATGAGGGAGACGGGGCTAGTTGAGGAGGGCAAAGGCGAGGGGAGGAAAAGGAGGTACAGGGTGAGGGGAGGGGACCTGGACCTGGCCTTGGACTTCCTCGAGACCAACGTGAGGGTGTACCTGAGGATCCTGAGGATGGAGGCCGCCAGGCTAAGGGAAGGCTTATAGGCGGGACGCCTTTCCTATGCTCGATGGCGAAGGTCGGTCTCAAAAAGGGCAAAAAGTACATCGTCCACTGCGTCGGCGGCAGGGACGGGATCGTAACCTCCTACGGGATCTTTGAGGGCTACACGGCGGTTGGAAGCGAGGAGGCGATCTGCCTGAGGCTCACCGAGGAGCACGGGGAGGAGGCCGGGCTCCTAAGGATCATCCTGATATCCTCCGTGATGTACATCGACTGCCCCGAGGGCGGGATCGAGGTGGAGAAGGAGCCCCAGCTCACCTATCTGAGCTGAACCACCACCAGGTCCTCGTATATGGGCCCCCTTGGGGTCAGGGTACTCCTCTTCAGCTTCACCTCTGAGACCCTCTGCCTCCCGAACTCCCTGCCCCTCCACTCCTCGAACAGGTCCAGGGCACTCCTGTTCGGCCTCTCCTTGACCCTCGCTATGGTGGCGTGAGCCACGAACTCCTTTTTGTCCCCCGGAACCCCCAGCCCGTCCAGGGCCTCGTTCACCCTCCTCGCCAGCTCATAGATCTCCTTCCCTTCGACGGCTACCCAGAGGACCCTCGCCCTCTCCGGCCTGGGGAAGGCGCCGAGCCCCCTCAGGCTGACCTCGAAGGGCCCCAGGCCCCTGCAGGCCTCCCTGAGTCCGCCCTCGATGGTGGCCACGGCCTCTCCCCCGACCTCGCCGATGAACCTTAGGGTCACGTGGAAGTTCTCGGGCTCGACGAGCTTCACCCTGAGACCCGTGCCCTTGAGCCTGGAGGCGAACTCCCTGAGGGGATCCGGGTACTCTAGGTCCACGGCGACGAACAGCCTCACGATCGCGAATATTCTTCAAAATAAAATTGGGTAATGGGGCGTGGAGATGAGGGCCATCGCCAAGGCGCTGATCTACTACGCCATACCAGTGGCGCTCATCGTGTATGGGTTTGCCAGGAACCCGCTGGCCCTCGTGGTCGGCCTTACCTGGCTCGGTACCAGCGTCCTGTACGAGGTTACTTGACCTCCGCCTCCTCCAGGACCCTCCCGCAGCCGCAGCCCCTTTCCTTGGGTATTCTCGGTATTCCCCTCTTCAGGAGCTCCATGATCCTCTCCGTGTTCTTAGCCATGGTCTCCATGACCTCCTCCGCCGTAACGGGCTTCTCTGCCCAGACGTCGTAGTCCGTGACCGTTGCCAGGGTCACGTAGCACATGGCCAGCTCCCTGGCTAGGTTAACTTCCGGCACGAGCGTCATGCCTATGATGTCGGCGTATTGCCTAAACATCCTAGACTCGGCCCTCGTCGAGAACCTAGGTCCCTCAATGCAGATGTAGGTCCCTACGTCGTGGACCCTCCAGCCCATGTCCTTGGCCTCAGAGACGAAGATATCCCTGAGCTCCGGGCAGAAAGGGTCAGCCATGGATATGTGGAAGACCCTCGGACCGTCATAGAAGGTGTAGGTTCTCCTCTTGGTGAAGTCTATGAACTGGTCGGGGACCACCAGGTCGCCGGGCCTTATATCCTCCTTCAGGGAGCCCACAGCGCTGACGGCAATCACCCTCTCGACCCCAAGCTCCCTGAGGGCCCAGATGTTCGCCCTGTAGTTGATCATGTGGGGGGGTATCCTGTGCCCGACGCCGTGTCTCGGCAGGAAGACTACCTCCCTTCCCCCCACGACTCCTATCTCGGGGTCCGCGGAAGGGTGGCCGTAGGGGGTATGCACCCTGACCCTCTCCGTCTCGCCCTGGAAGATGCCCTTTATCCCGCTTCCTCCGATGACTGCTATCTTCGGCATAATTCGGAATATTGGGTGAAGGTTTAATAATTGACCTGGGATAGGGGGCATCGGGGCCCGTGGTCTAGCTGGTTATGACGCCGTCCTGACAAGGCGGAGGTCCCCGGTTCGACTCCGGGCGGGCCCACCATATGTCTGTCGACCTCAGAGCAGCCCTCGCCTACGTCTTCAGGAGCAGGGGTCCCAGGCTCAGGGAGTCCGACATCGTGAATTTCCTGTCCGCGGAGAAGGGCTGGATTTCCCCCTCCAACGCCCGGAAGCTCATCTCCATGGCCCTCGAGAGGGGCCTCCTGAGGAGGAGGGGCCAGTACCTGGAGCCGACCTTCGACCCCTCCGGGGTGCCCGTTCCCCTGGATTTCTACCTCGACAACAGGATGTTCGAGGTGGAGGACCCCATGGAGGCGGCCCTGTCCCTAGCCCTGGGGAAGGGGATCTCCAGGGAGGGGCTGGAGAGCGAGATAAGGAGGATAACGTCCGAGAACCCCCTCCTGGACGAGGTGGCGGCCGCAATTCTCGTCCTGAAGAGGCTGGGCCTGGACCCAACCCAAGTCGCCACTCTCCGTCTGGCCCAGCTCGGGATCAAGGTTTAATAGGTGGACGGAGTCATTCCATGCGGGGGCCGTAGCTTAGCTAGGTCGGAGCGCCCGGCTGATAACCGGGAGGTCGCCGGTTCGAATCCGGCCGGCCCCACCTTTAAATCCCTTTTCGACTACCCTTCCGATGCTGGACCAGGAGGACAGGAAGTCCATCCTGTTGGGGATTTTCGTGACCTCCATCGTCACCGCCAACCTCCTCGGCTCCAAGTTCACCGAGTTCTTTGGGCTCAAGGTAAGCGTCGGCATCCTGGCCTACGCGGTGACCTTCCCCGTCACGGACATCGTTACCGACGTATACGGGAAGAGGGAGGGAAAGAGGTTCGTGACCGCGGGCCTGGCGGCCTCGGTCTTCACCTTCATCCTCCTGGCGGCCTTCATCTCCCTCCCCTGGTCCCCGGTCTCCAGGGTGGACCAGGAGACGTACTACAGGGTCTTCTCCGCCTCCCTCAGGATCGTCGCCGCCAGCCTCCTGGCCTATGCGGTTTCGCAGTACCACGACGTCTGGGCCTTCCACTTCTGGAAGAGACTGACAAAGGGCAGGCACCTCTGGCTCAGGAATAACGCCTCGACCATGGCCTCCCAGTTCATCGACACCATGGTGTTCAACTTCGCAGGCCTCCTGCACCTGACCCCTAAGTTGACCTTTCCTGTTGTGCTGCAGATTGCCCTCCTGAGCTACGCCGCGAAGGTGATCTTGGCAGCCCTGGACACGCCCTTCGTCTACCTCGGCGTTGCCTGGCTCTCACAAGGTCTTAAAACGAGCGCCGCCTGAAGCAGCGATGTACGTAATAGGCCTGGAGGGCACCGCCCACACCGCCGGCGTGGGAATAGTCTCCTCCGAAGGCGACGTCCTGGCGAACGTTAAGAGCGTATACACCACGGAGGTTGGGGGCTTCAGGCCTAGGGATGCGGCCGCCCACCACGCGAGGGAGTTCCCGGGCCTTATCAGGCAGGCCCTGGAGGTCTCGGGCCTCTCCCCGGGGGACCTAGGCCTCGTCGCCTTCTCCCAAGGGCCGGGCATGGGCCCATGCCTCAGGACCACGGCCGTGGCGGCGAGGACAATAGCCCTGGCCCTCAGAATTCCCATCGTAGGGGTGAACCACTGCGTGGCACACCTGGAGATCGGCAGGCTACGGACCGGAGCCGAGGACCCCGTGATGCTATACGTTTCCGGTGGGAACACCCAGGTAATCGCCTATGCGGCTGGCAGGTACAGGGTCTTCGGGGAGACCCTGGACATAGGGATAGGGAACATGCTGGACAAGCTGGCCAGGGAGATGGGTCTGGGCTTCCCGGGTGGGCCGAGGATCATGGAGATGGCGAGGAGGGGGGAGAGGCTCCTGGACCTCCCCTACAGCGTGAAGGGCATGGACGTGGCCTTTTCCGGCATCCTCACGGCCGCCAAGGCCCACCTGAGGAGGGGTGCCAGGCCCGAGGACGTAGCCTTCTCCGTCCAGGAGTACGCCTTCGCAATGGTGGTGGAGGCGGCCGAGAGGGCCATGGCGCACCTGGGGAAGGAGGAGATCCTCCTGGCGGGGGGCGTGGCCCTGAACGAGAGGCTTCAGGAGATGGCCAGGATCATGGCGGAGGAGAGGGGTGCGTCCTACCACTGCCCGGAGCCCGAGTTCCTGCCGGACAACGGGGCCATGATAGCCTGGACGGGTTACCTCATGTACTCCTCCGGGGTCCGCATGCGGATCGAGGACACGGTGGTAAGGCAGAACTTCCGCACCGACGAGGTGGAGGTGACTTGGAGGTGATAATCCTCAAGAGGGGCGCAGAGTCCGTTATAATCCTGGACGAGTGGGAGGGATTTCAGGTTGTTGTGAAGAGGAGGAATCCCAGGTCTTACAGGCACCCGGAACTTGACAAGAGGCTGAGGAAGGAGAGGATGAGGAGGGAGGCTAGGCTCCTGAGGCAGGCGAGGGCCTCCGGGGTCCCGACCCCCCACGTCCTCGACGTCAGGGACTCAGATCTGGTCTTGGAATGGCTTCCCTTCCCGACCCTGAAGGAGGTCCTCGGGGAGCACAGGGACTGGGCATGCAGGGAGCTCGGGAGGCTCGTGGCCAGGCTGCACCTCGCGCGCATCGTGCACGGCGACCTGACAACGAGCAACATGCTCACTGACGGAAAGAGGATATACCTCCTGGACTTCGGCCTCGCGAGGGTCTCGGAGAGCGCGGAGGACAGGGGGGTCGACCTGCACCTCATAGAGGAGGCCCTGAAGAGCGCCCATCCCGGGATGGAGGATTGCTTCCGTGAGGTCCTGGAGGGGTACAGGGAGGAGTTCCCCGAGCCCGGGCCCGTGCTGGAGAAGCTGGAGGAGATCAGGCTCAGGGGCAGGTACGTGGAGAGGTAGGATTATACCGAAACCGACGATTAGCGTGTAGATGAAGCTCCGTTTTGCCACCTCGAACCACGGCAAGTTTAGGGAGGCCACCGAGCTGCTGGCCCGCTACGGCATCGAGCTGGAGATGGAGCCCGTCAAGGGCATAGAGATCCAGTCCGGGGACTTGGAGAGGATCGCCGTGGTCAGCGCCCTCACATCCGGGGCGAGGGAGCCCTTCTTCGTCGAGGATGCGGGGCTGTTCATCGACCACCTGGGCGGCTTCCCGGGTCCCTACTCCTCCTACGCCCTCTCCACGATAGGCTGCGAGGGAATCCTCAGGCTCATGGAGGGCGTCACCGACAGGAGGGCCAGGTTCGTGTCCGTGGTCGTGCTCGTCGACGGGGGGATCAGGGTCTTCAGGGGCGTCGCGGAGGGGAGGATAGCCACGGAGATGAGGGGCGAGGGGGGCTTCGGCTTCGACCCCATCTTCATACCTGAGGGCGTGGATAGGACCTTCGCGGAGATGGGGGTTGGGGAGAAGAACGAGTTCTCCCACAGGGCCAGGGCCCTTAGGGAGATGGCCAGGCACCTGGGGGTGGCGCTCGGTGGGGATTGATGCCGTCTACAGGGAGCTCAGGAGGATTGCGAGGCTCATAGCTGCCTCCGGCCTCACCAGGAGCCCCTTCGGGGGGAACTTCAGCGTGAGGCTGAGGGACGGAATACTGATCAAGCGGTCCGGGGCGTCGCTCCTGGATCCCAGGAGGGAGGACATCATCTTCGTCCCCTGGGGAGGCACGGCGGAGGGCGCCAGCGTGGAGCTCGTAACGCACCTCGGGATTTACGAGAGGACCCCCGCAGGAGCAGTCTTCCACCTACACACCCCCGCGGCGGTGGCTATTTCCCTCCTCCCGGAGTGCAAGGGGGGCTGCGAGCTGGTACCCGCGGACGTGGAGGGGCGCCTGTTCCTCGGGAAGATCAAGGTGGTGGACGTGAGGAGGCCCGTGGGGTCCCCGGAGCTGGCGGAGGCCCTGGGTGAGGCCCTGTCAGAGGTCCCAGCCGCCATCGTGAGGGGCCACGGGATCTTCTCCGTCGGGGGGACCCTGACCGAGGCCTTCGCGAGGCTCGCGGAGGCCGAGTTCTCCTGCGACGTCCTTCTCAGGCTGAGGCTCATGGGGGTGGGCTGGCCTGCCGGCCCGTAGGGTCCCCTTCGAGTACGTCCAGTTTCGGGTCCACGTCCACGCCACCGAGGACCCCAGGAAGGTGAGGAAGGCGCTCAGGGAGGTCGCCGGGGAGGTGAAGGTCCAGAGCAGGACCTACCACGGGTACTACGGGAACCGCATAGTCGTCATGACGGCGGAGCTCAGGAAGAGGGCAGAGATAGACGCCTTCTTCAGGAGGATGGCGGAGGCGGGGATCCTGGAGGAGCTGTTACCCGAGGTCCCCGAGAGGGTGGACGAAGAGGGGGTGTTCCACTTCCGCCTGGACAAGCAGCTCGCCTACAGGGGGAGGTTGGTCCTGGCGGACCACGACGACGTGGTCTCGGTCAGGGCGAAGGTCGTCGTCTACCCCAAGGGAAGGGAGAGGGCCATCAGGGCGGCCGAGGAGTATTTCAGGTCCCTCCTGGAATCACGTCCTTCCCGATGATGTCCCTCAGGGGCTTCGGCACCTCGATGCTGCCGTCCTCCTTCTGGAAGTTCTCCACGATGGCCACCATGGTCCTGGTGGTGGCCAGGGCCGTCCCGTTGAGGGTGTGAACGTACCTGAACTCCCCCGTCTTGCGGACCCTGTAGCGTATCATGAGCCTCCTGGCCTGCCAGTCCAGGTCGTTGGAGACCGAGATCAGCTCCCTGAAGGTGCCCTGGGCCGGCATCCAGGCCTCGACGTCGTACTTCTTGGCCGCGGGGGCCCCTAAGGAACCGCTGCAGACGTTCACCACCCTGTAGGGGATTCCAAGCTCCCTGAGCAGCTCTTCCGCGTTCCTCACGATCTCCTCGTGGATCTCCCTCGACTGCTCCGGCAGGGAGAAGACGAACTGCTCAACCTTGTTGAAGTGGTGGACCCTGAAGATCCCCTTAGTATCCTTCCCGTGGGCCCCGGCCTCACGGCGGAAGCAGGGGCTCCAACCAACGTACTTCAGCGGGAGCTCCTTCTCGTCCAGTATCTCACCGGTGTGGAGGGCGGCCAGGGGGTGCTCCGCGGTCCCGATCAGGTAGAGGTCCTCGTCCTGGATCTTGTAGATCATGTCCTCGAAGGTCTCCAGGTCCAGCACCCCGTCGAGGATCCTCCTCTTGAGCATCAGAGGGGGGAAGACGGGCGTGTACCCCTTCTCCACGAGCCTCTTGAGGGCGAAGAGCTGAAGGGCCAGGTCCATGACGGCCAGGTCCCTGAGGAGGTAGTAGAAGCGGGCCCCCGCGACCTCGGAGGCCTTGGCGTAGTTCGCCAGCCCCAGGGCCGGCAGGAGGTCTACGTGGCTCTTGGGCCTCCAGCCGATCTCCTCCCACTCCATCCTGCCGTCCGTGAGCGCCATGAACTGGTCCAGATGTCCCTTCCAGACCCTGGCCCTGCCCCAGAAGCGTATGGGAACATTTTCCTCGTCGGAGAAGCATACGGGCACGTCCTCGAGCACCAGGTTCGGCAGCGACTTGAGGGCCGCGTACCTGGCCTCCTCCACCTCCCTCAGCTTAGCCTCCAACTCCTGCAGCCTGGCGGTAACCTCCTTGACCTGCGCCAGGTAAGGGGAAGGATCGCCTCCGGCCCTCTTCACCTTCCCGATCTCGACTGAGAGCCTGTTCCTGAGGGCCCTGAGATCCTGTACCTCTTTGAGGATCCTCCTCCACT
>QMSR01000026.1 GCA_003649695.1 Thermoplasmata archaeon | reverse complement strand
GTCCGGCCAGGAACCCCGTCTCCCAGGGGATGGCGGTGCTGGCCAGCGAGATCATTTTCGCCCTCAGGAGGGGCGATGATGCTAGGGCCTCCAGGCTCATCAGGATCATGGAGGTGCTCCAGAAATGAGAATCCTCGCGCTCGTCGCCATTCTAGTTCTCGCAACGACTCCCGGCGGAGACATCCTACACATGAGCGGTCCATGCAGGATCCCCAAGGGAGGCAGCGGCTTCTTGAACGTAACGATCGAAAACCGTTTGAACGCTGTGATGGAAGACGTCATCCTCGAATTCAGACCCTATGCCAGGGCCTACGTGTCCCCGATCCACGGAATGGTCGTGATGGAGAGAGGTAAATTCCCTAAAATCCCG
Source organism: Thermoplasmata archaeon (assembly GCA_003649695.1). Lineage (GTDB taxonomy): Archaea > Thermoplasmatota > Thermoplasmata > Thermoplasmatales > B87-G9 > B87-G9. Next base: position 10,370 of record QMSR01000026.1, on the reverse strand, counting down.
AGGATCTTCGAGGTGGGCGATGTCGCTGATGAGAAAACTCTGAGTGTGCCCGTCGAGGCGGGGGCGGCGGGCGTAGGATCCTATCTCGTAGCCGTAAGGATGACCTTCCGCTCATCAGGCAGGAACTACACCCTCGCTAGCCCCGGTTGGTTCCCGGAGGAGGTCTTCCGTTCCGCCGTCGTCCACGGGGTTGTGGATTTGGAAAAGCTGGGCGTAGACGGCCTAATACCGGATCTCCTCGTGTCGGTCGTATCCAGCACGTGGTCCAAGGTGAGGTACGCCCTCCTGGCAGTCCTCGTTGCCGCTTACGCGATCGTCTCCCTTAGGCCGCCGAGCAGGAAGGAAAAGTACCTCAGATACGTGTGCGAGAATGGCCACGTCTTCTACCACAGGGAGGGTCTTGAGCGGTGTCCGGTCTGCGGCTCCAGGGTCACTCCCTCAGGATCCTCAGGGTCCCTTTCTTCAGGGCCTCGATGATCCTCTTCCCGACCCCGGAGCCCTTCCTGATCCTCACCTTGTCTCCCCGGGTGAAGAAGGATGCAAAGGGACCTGACTCGTCCTCCAGGACCACCTTTGAGGCCCCCATGGCGTCCACGTAGATGTACCTCTTCTTCACCTCGATCCCCTCCACCCTCTGCCTGCGTCTTCTGGAGACCCTCCTTATGGGGACCACCGAGACCTGCTCCCCAAACATGTAGATCTCGTACTCCAGCTCCCCCGTCTGGAAGTCCCTGACCTCTATCACGGGCCTGGCCAGCTCCTCGTGCATCATGCCCGTTGGAACCTTGACCGTGTACTCCAGCGTGTATATCTTCGTCACCCTCCCTCCGTCGATGAAGATCACAGTGTCCACCACCTGAGGAATCACTCCGAGCTCGACCCTCCCTATGAGCCTCTGGATAGCGTCTATGGGCCTCGTGGCGTGGACTACGCCCACCATGCCAACGCCCGCCAGGCGCATGTCCGAGAAGACCCTGAAATCGTCGGTGGTCCTCATCTCGTCGAAGATCGTGAAGTCCGGCCTCAGGAGGAGGAGAATGTCCCCCGTCCTGTCCATCCTTCCCCCGAGGGCCGTGAACTGGGTGACGAGGTCTGAGAGCTGAAGGTCCCTCGGCCTCTCCATGGTCTTCACGATCTTCCCCTTGGAGGCGTAGAACTCCGCCAGGGCCTGGGCGAAGGTAGACTTCCCCATGCCGGGGGCGCCGGCTATCAATATACCCCTCGCCCTGTTCAGGAGCCTGTCCATCACCTCCTTGGGCAGCCTGTAGTAGTCCAGCGTAAGCTTCACCAGGGGCCTCACGGCCGTGATCTCGATCCTGTCCGAGAAGGGCGGCCTAGCGATCACGATCCTGTACTCCCTGAGCTGGACCACGGTGGCGCCCTCCTCGTCGATCTCGATGAACGCCTCAGGGGCGGCCCTCGCCCTCTCCACCACGTCGGTGGCTATGTCCTCGACCTCCTCGTCGCTAAGTGGTCTGTCGCCCAGCTCGACGAGGCGGAAGTTGGCGGGCGTCCCCTTCTTCGCCACCGGAGGCCTCCCGGCCCTGATGTGCACGGACATGGTCTCGGAGTCGAAGAAATCCTCTATCTTCGGGGTCTCCGGGCCTGCCTCCAGGAGGAGGTAACTGGCCCCCTTGATGGCGGCGACCCTCGCCTGAACCGAATCCGAGGTGAGGAGGGTCACCCCCAGCTCAAGGGAGGCCGTGATCGCGTCCCCCTTCGCCCTCTCCTCGGGCACCCCCCTGTATGCCCAGTCCCTAGGCCTCTCGCCGTGGATGAGAAAGGGTATACCCGCCTCATCGCAGTGCCTCCTAATGGCCTCCAGCTCGGCCAGGGCGGCGTAGCCGACGGATTGCCCCCTCCTGGCCTCGAACTCGAAGAGGGCCAGGACCGAGTCGGGGAGCACAACCTCCTCCACCTCGCCCTCCTGGAGGAACCTGAGGGCCCTGCCAGTCACGATGGTCGATGGGTCAAGAACCACCCTCATGGCCACCACCCCTAAGCCTGAAGACGTTTAAACTGACCTCCTCCACCAGGCCTGAGGATATGAGGGAGTCCAGCGCGGAGTCCACGGACACCCTGTCCAGGCCCTTCCTCGAGGCCTCCTGCAGGATCTCCTCATAGGAGGCCTCCCCTCCCAGGGAGCGGAGGACCGAGAGGACCAGGGTCTCCGGGTCCGCGGACTCGGGCGTCGGCAGGGGTAGCATGGTCCCGGCTTCCCCCATCAGGGCCATCCTCGTGGCCGCCGCCAGGCCCCTGTAGTACTCCAGGTCCACCGCACCGTAGGCCTCCAGGGCCCTCCGGGCACAGGAGGCCGCGAAGGGCGAATACCCTAGATCCACCAGCCTCTCCACCCCGGACCTCTCGGCCTCCACCAGGGCCTCCAATCGCTCGACCAGCAGGAGTAGGGCCTCGGCGGTCCACTCCTCCATGAGGGACCTGTCCGCCCGCATGACGTAGTCGGCGAAGATAGTCTGAGCCCCCTGCACCCTCAGGTTGCCGTGCACCATGACGTAGCCGGGAACCTCGAGATCCCCCACCTCAGTCCTTCGGGTTATCGTGAACACTATAGAATCCGTGTGGTCCCTGACCTCGATCCCCCTGTCGGTCTTCATGGTCGCAATACCCACCATGAAGAGCCTGCCGGGGTTTGCCCCCAGCTCGGTGATGAGCCTCCCCCCCGCCACCTGGGTGGCCCTCCTGAGCTCAACCGCAAAAAGCCTCCAGCTGGGCTCCCCGCTCATACTGCACCAACCCTCATGCCCAGGTCGACAACTCCGAGATCCTCCATGATGGGGTATGCCTCGAAGCCCTCAAGCCCGAACTCCCTCAGGATCGGGGAGAGGAGGTCCTCCCTGCTGTAGGCGGAGACGTCCGTGCCCGAGGCGTAGATGCTCTGTGGGGGGAGGACGAGGATCCTCCTCTCCCTCGAGTAGAGGAAGGCGGGGAAGCGGTAAACCGCCCCCACCTCGTCCCTGATGCTTATGGACGGGTGCTCGTGCCCCATGATCAGGGTCCCCTTCCAGTCCTCCAGCATCTCATGCCCGTGGACGATGGTCCACCGCCCCATCTCCAGCTTCCTGACGAAGGGCACGCCCCGCTCCGCAAGGATCGCCCCTAGGTAGTTGTCGTGGTTCCCCCTGACCACAATGAGCTCGACCCTCTCCAGGACGAAGTCCAGAAACCTCCTGACCTCGCTCCACTCCTGTGAAATGTTCTTGGAGAACTCATGCTTCAAGTCCCCCGCCACTATGAGGATATCGGGACCCATTTCGGAGATCAAGGCCTCGAGGTTCTCGATTATGGCCTCTAACTGCACCTTGGGCAGGAAGAGGCCCTTCTGGGCCATGACCCCCTCAAAGCCTATGTGGAGATCCGCGATCACGGCCGCAGAGACGTCTTCCAGGACGGCCGCCCCGTGCCTGGTGATTATGAGGCTTTCATCCAGCCTCAGGGCCTTGGCCATTCACTCCACCACTATCTCCTTGATCACGAGGTCCTCCTCCCTGAGGACCATGCCGCAGTCCAAACACCTGTAGAGCCCCTCCCCGAGGTACAGGAAGCGGACGCCCCCGCAGGAGGGGCAGGCCCTCACCCTTACGACCCTCCTCCTGGCGGCCTTCGGCTTCCCCAGCCTGGAGACCAGGGAGGCCAGGATCACATAGATCCCATATCCAGCGAAGGCAACCAGCAATATTCCGAAGGGGATCGTGAAAATGCTCCCGTGGGGGCCGGTCATCATGGCCGACATGAAGTCCACCGCGAAGTGAAGGGCAATGGACGCCCAGATACCGTAGTAGACGAAGGCCAGGGAGAGGGCCACCCCCGCCGGGATGGCCGATATGAGCTTTAGGAGCCCCCATCCCGGTACGTGGGCATAGCCGAAGGTGATGGATGAGATGGCCACGAAGATCCAGAGTAGGGGTCCCCTCCTGTCCTTGGGTATCTTCCCGAGGATGAGCTTGTACCAGCCCCTATCGCGGATGCTCAGGAGGGCTACGGGTACTCCTATCAGGAGCACCCTGGATACCACCTCCTCGTAGAAGGAGGCGTTGAGGAGATACATCCAGATCTTCCACGTCTCCATGCCCTCCATCGGGTTCGGGAAACGCTCGAAAAAGAGCCTGATCACGGCCTCCAGCATGGAGAAGGCAGCTATTACCCCCATGAGCCTCGCGAGCCCCCTCCTGCACTCGGAGCAGCCGAAGAAGGAGTAAGATGCCGACGCGGATACGATTACGGAAACGGACAGGATGTATGCGAGCAGGGCCACGCCGCTGATGAAGGTCAGGAGGATGATGGGGTTCGGTAGTGGGGCGAGCAGGAAAAGGGGGAGGCTCCCGAACTTGAAGATGGAGGTTGGGTAGAAGACCAAGCCGTAGAAGATGTAGAGGATCTCGAAAACTACTACTGTTGCGAGGATCCAACCGAAGATGGAATCTATGATCCTCCTCATAGCTTCAGCCTGCCGTAGTACCGGACAGAGGGGCAGCCCTCCCTGGACTCGGGAACCCTCCTCAGCGCCGCCAGGGCGTACTCGGTCATCTTCTTCCCCTTCTCCTGCATCATCCTGATGTGTTCCTCGTGGCTGACCCCCCTTGGATCAGCGACGTAGTTGGTCACCAGCGTTATGGGCTGGTAGCAGAGGCCCAGCTCCCTTGCAAGCTTGGCCTCCTTGCCCACCGTCATGCCCAGGACGTCACCGCCAAGCATCCTGTACATGTTGGCCTCGGCCGCCGTCTCGAACCTGGGCCCAGGAACCGTGACGTAGACGCCCCCTGCGGGGACACCAGCCTCCTCCGAGAGGAGTTTCCTGAGGACCGGGCAGAAGGGCTCCGTCATGTCAACATGGAAGACCTCGTCGTCGTAGTACGTCAGAACGCCAGTGAAGTCTATGAGCTGGTGCGGGATCACTATGGTCCCGGGGGCCAGGTTCTCCCTCAGGGAGCCCACGGCGCTGATGCCCACTATCCTCTCGACGCCCAGCTTGTACAGCGCATAGAGCTTAGCCTTGTAGTTTACCCTGTGCGGCGGGACCGGGGGGTCACCGTGCCTGGAGACGAAGATCACCCCCTCGTACTCGGAGTACTCGACCCTTCCGAAGGGGGTCTCAACCTCCTTCGGCTCCCCGAGAAGCCCGTAGAACCCGGTACCTCCTATGATGGCCACCTTTCCCATGGTGCCTCATAATCCTCCCTATCATATTACTTTTGGGGACCACTAAGAAATAGGGCCTCACAGCTCTAGGCACGATGAGGGGGGCCAGGTTCTGGCTGGACACTTCCGTCTTCACCGTCCTGGTGTTCGCCGCCACGGCGGTCATAGCGGTCTACCAGCCCTTCACGGGGGGCTACGTAAACCTCGGTGAGTCTATGATCTACCTGGCCGCGTTGATCTCGGGCCCCCTGGTCGCGGGCCTCGCGGGTGGGGTGGGTGCCGCACTGGCAGATCTGGCCCTGGGATACGCCATCTTCGCCCCCGGAACCTTGGTCATAAAGATGGCCGAGGGGATCGTGGTCGGCCATCTGGCCAGGAGGGGGGGAATGGCCCCCTTGGCTGCGGCAATCTACGCCGCCCTCTTCCTCTCCATTTCCTACCTCTCCTGGGGCTCCTCCCACACGATATCAGTCGTTTCGCTGATCCTGGCCCCTGCCGTGGCCGCAGCCGTACTGCTGGCCTCGAGGAGGGAGGGCTGGGACAGGCTCCCTTCCCTCCTGGTCGGGGGCCTGGTCATGGTCCTCGGCTACTTCCTCTACGAGTTCTTCCTCAGCAACCCCCTCCAGGGGAGGCCGAGGATCGGGGCCCTCTGGGAGGTCCCCGGGAACATGATCCAGGTCCTGGTAGGGGCCGCCATCGCGGTGCCCGTCTACGCCTTCCTCAAGAGGGCTGGGTATGTACGTGATTGACGCTCGCATAGAGGACGCCTCCTATCCCTCGAGGCCGGGGGCCCTGAGGGGGGTCGGGCTGAGGCTCCGGCCCGGGGAGGCAGTCCTCGTGCTGGGCAGGAGCGGGTCCGGGAAGACCACCCTCCTCAGGGCCCTCTCCGGAATCCTGCGTGAGGCTGGGGGGAGCCTGAAGGGGAGGGTCTCCGTGAGGGGGAGCATATACGTGGTCCCCCAGGAGCCGTGGGACGGCATCCTGGGCTACACCCCATTGATGGATGTGGCCCTCTCGCTCTCCGCCTCCAACCGGGACCCCCGGGCAGCCGATTCCTACCTCGGGCGCGTGGGAATTGGAAGCCTGTGGGACAGGCCTTGCCACCTCCTCAGCGCGGGGGAGGCCAGGAGGCTGAACCTGGCATCCTTCTCCGCCTTCGCCCCCGACGTCCTCCTCCTGGACGAGGCATCGGCCTTCCTGGATGAGGGGGGTAAGGGGATCCTCGTCGAGCAGGTTGAGGAGTTCCTCTCCAGCGGGGGGAGCGCGGTCATCGTGGACCACGACCCCACCCCCTGGAGGGGGGTCGTCTCAGAGACCCTGATCCTGGAGGACGGAGCCCCCACGGACGGCATACCCCCCGCCCCCGAGCCCAGGTGGGAAAAGGCCCCCAAGGGCGACCTGGTGGCCGAGGTTGAGGACCTTTGGTTCAGGTTCCCTGGCTCCCGCTGGATCCTCAAGGACGTTTCCCTGAGCGTCTCAAGGGGGGAGGTGGTCGCAGTTCTGGGGCCGAACGGCTCGGGGAAGACGACCCTACTGAGGATCCTCCTCGGCGCCCTCAGGCCCAGCAGGGGAAGGGTGTGGGCCTCCAGGCCCCTAATGGTGCCCGAGAACCCTCTCCTCTTCCTGAGCGGCGCCAGGACCGAGGACGAGGCCCCCGAGGAGCTCCTCTCGGAGTTCGGGCTTCCTAAGGGGAGGGCCTGCAGGACCCTGAGCAGCGGCGAGAGGAGGAGGTTGGCTATAGCGGCTGCCCTGAGGGAGGGCGCGGATCTCCTGCTCCTGGACGAGCCAACGGCCGGCCTGGACCCGTGGAGCCGGTCCGGGGTCGTCGAGGCCATCGGAAGGGCGAGGGAACACTCCGGCATCGTCATCGCCACGCACGACCCGGGACTGGCCTCCATGGCAGACCGCACGATAGAGCTGGGGGGTGGATGATGGGGATCCTCTCCGCCCTCTCCCAGACCATCCTGAGGTCCGTCTTCCTCACCGGGGAACGGGGGTGCAGGAGGTGCCCGTGCTGGGCGAAGCTCCCGACCATGGCATTCATGGTCCTACTCCCCTACATCCTGGGGCCCTGGGGCTCTCTCGCATCTTCCTCCGCCGCCCTGTACCTTTACCTGATCACGGCTCCTGAGGCCATTCCCGCCGCACTACTCATCTCCGCCATGGTGACCACTTGGTTCTCGGCCACGGGAGCCCTGACGGCCCAGCTCCTCGGCGGTGGCGCGGTGGAGACCGGGGTGACCATCGCCCTCAGGACCCTCCCCCTCTCCCTGGCCGGGCAGGCCGCGATCCTCTGCTTCAGCCCCTGGGCCGCGGGGAACATACTATCGAGGCTCTCACCCACTGCATCCGTCTATCCCATGCTCGTGTGGAGACTCGCACCCCAGGCCCTCTCCGACGCCACCCTGGCCATGGAGGTCCAGGCGGCCAGGGGCAGGGGGCTGAAGGAGGCCCTGTCCGCCGCCCTGGCCGCCTCCATGGACAGGAGGGACGGCATCCTGTGGGCGAACCTGCCCAGGCTCAGGCTCGGGGCGAGGAGGGGCCTGCCTCCCCCCAGGAGGAGCCCATCCTGCCTCCCCCTCCTGCTGGCCCTCGCGGCCCTAACTTTAATAGGGCTCCTATGATGCGATAGCGTGATCCTCTCGGACAGGGACATCAAGGAGCTCCTTGCCAGGGGGGAGCTGGTCATCGAGCCTCTGGGGGACGGACAGATCCAGCCGGCGAGCGTGGATCTCAGGCTCGCCGACGAATACCTTGTCATAGACCCCCTGGCCACCGGCGTCCTGGACGTGGCCGGTAGACCCACCTACAGGAGGATCAAGAGCGACCGCATAACGGTCCAGCCCCACTCCTTCATCCTCGGGAGGACGGTGGAGTACGTGAGGATCCCCAAGGGGTACACGGCATTCGTGGAGGGCAGGAGCTCCATAGGGAGGCTGGGGCTCTTCATCGAGAACGCAGGATGGGTGGATCCGGGCTTCGAGGGGACCATAACCCTGGAGCTCTACAACGCCAACGCGGTCCCCATCGTCCTCAGGGCCGGGATGAGGATCTGCCAGATCGTGATCGTGAAGCTCCTCTCCGAGGCGGAGAAGCCCTACTCGGGGAAGTACCAGGGCCAGCGCTCCGTCACCGAGAGCAGGATCTACGAGGAGATCGGGCATGGCGGTGAGGCGCCTCCCTGAGAGGGTCGTATCCCTCATCGCCGCGGGGGAGGTCATCGAGAGGCCAGCTGACGTGGTCAAGGAGCTGGTGGAGAACTCCCTGGACGCGGGGGCGAGGAGGATCAGGATAAGGGTCTCTAGGCCCGTCCTGAGGGAGATCTCCGTTCAGGACGACGGCTGCGGTATGTCCAGGGAGGATGCTGTGCTGGCCGTTGAGAGGCACACGACCTCCAAGATCTCCTCGGAGGAGGACCTCCAGGGGATCACAACCCTAGGGTTCCGGGGCGAGGCCCTGGCCTCCATAGCCGCGGTCTCCAGGATGGAGATCCTGACCAGGAGGGCCGAGGACCCGGTGGGCACGAGGGTGCTCGTGGAGGGTGGCAGGCTCGTGGCCGTGGAGGAGGCCCCCAGCCCCCCGGGGACCAGGGTCACCGTCAGGGACCTCTTCTACAACGTCCCCGTGAGGAGGAAGTTCCTGGGACCCGATAGGAGCGAGTTCGCGCTCGTGGCGGAGACCGTCTCCAGGCTCGCCATCCCGAGGAACGACGTCTACTTCGTCCTAGAGAGGAATAGGAAAATCTCCCTGGCCCTGCCCCCCTCCTCCCCCTTCGAAAGGGTGTCGAGGATCCTCAGGCTGAGTAGGGACGACCTCCTGGAGTTCTCCAGAGACAACGTCCACATCTTCCTCTCCAGGCCCGGTATATCGTTCCCAAGGAACAGAATCTACACCTACGTTAACGGGAGGTACGTCAGGAGCGAGGTCCTCAAAAAGGCCATCCTGGAGGCCTACGGCAGCAGGATCCCCAAGGGGGAGTTCCCGGCAGCCGTCCTCCTCCTCTCCCTGGACCCCCGGGAGATGGACGTAAACGTGCACCCGAAGAAGTACGAGATCAGGTTCAGGGATCAGGAAGCCGTCTTCAGAGCGGTTTTCGAGGCAGTCTCTGCCGCTTTGGGACCCGGGATTATACCCGAGGTCTCCGGGATGGGACCCTCTTCCGGCCCATCGGGCACCTTCCGCGTCGTGGGCCAGGCCCTGAACACCTACATCATCCTCGAGGACGATGAGGGAATTCTTCTGGTTGACCAGCATGCAGCCCACGAGAGGATTAGGTTCGAGGAGCTGCTGGACCGGGTCCGCAGCGGGGAGGGCTACTCGACACCCCTCCTCGAGCCCATGGTCGTGGACCTACCCCCGGACCTCGCCCCCCTCCTGGGGGACCCACTCCTCCGACGAATAGGGTTCGAGGTCGAGCCGTTCGGGGAGGGGGCCGCCCTGGTCAGGAAGGCCCCATACCTCCTTACGGGCAGGGACGTGGGGGAGGCGCTGAGGGAGGTCCTGGAGATGCTCTCCTCCAAGGGGGATGCCGGGCTCGAGGACCTCCTGATCGAGGGCGTGAAGCTGGCCGCCTGCAGGGGGGCCATAAAGGCTGGGGAGCCCCTAAGCAGGGAGAAGATGGAGGACCTGGTCCGTAGGCTCATGCAGTGTCGGGAGCCCCAGACCTGCCCGCACGGGAGGCCGACGATGATCAGGATCAGCAGATCTAGACTCGAGGCCCTCTTCGGAAGGCACTAGGCTTGAAGCCCTTGGCCACGAAGTACAGCTCCGAGCTAGACCTGGGGGAGGCAGCCGGCTTGGTCAGCCTGACGAACCTGAAGAACCCCCTCAGCCTCCGCCTCCAGTCCTCCAGCATGTCCCCCTGGAACACCTTGCACACCATGACCCCACCGGGTAGGAGGAACCTCTCGGAGATCTGGAGGACCCTCTCGAGGATCTCCAAGGACCTGGCGTGGTCCAGGGAGGGATGACCCGAGACGTTGGGGGCCATGTCGCTGAGAACCACGTCGAAACCTATCCGATTCCCGAGGGCCCCCTGGACGGCGTCGAACACCTCATCATCGAAGACGTCGATCCTCAGGAACACGACGCCCCTTATGGGCTCCATCCTGCTCCTGTCCACCGCCACGACCAGGCCCCCCTCGCCCACCCTCTCCCTGGCGTACTGGGACCAGGAGCCGGGGGCGGCCCCCAGGTCGAGGACGGCCTGACCC
>QMSR01000025.1 GCA_003649695.1 Thermoplasmata archaeon | reverse complement strand
AGGGAGGTGTTATCCCTATAAATGGGGGACCAATCATAGACGGCCATGGAGAAGGGGACGATCATCAAGCTGGACTACGACCTGTACGTCCTCGAGGACTCCGAGGAGAGGCTGGTCGAGACCACGGATAAGGAGAAGGCGAAGGAGGCGGGGATCTACGACCCCAACTTCAGGTACGGCCCAAGATACACGGTCCTCGGCGAGGGCGCCATCCTGGAGGCCGTGGAGGAGGCCCTCCTCTCCATGGAGGTGGGGGAGGAGAGGGAGATCGTGCTCGAGCCCGAGAGGGCGTTCGGCCCCAGGAGGCCGGAGCTCGTGAAGATTCACTCCTACCGGGAGCTGGCGAGGAGGGACATCGAGCCCGAGGTGGGCAAGGAGGTCGTCATAGACGGCAAGAGGGGCAAGATCCTGTCCGTCACCCCTGGGAGGGTGCTCGTGGACTACAACCATCCTCTGGCGGGGAAGACGCTGAAGTACAGGCTGAGGATCGTGGAGAAAGTGGAGGAGCCCTCGGAGGTCGTGAAGGCGGTCCTGGAGATGGAGCACGGGACCTCCGAGGGATTCGAGGTGGAGGTCTCCGAGGAGGGCGTCGAGATCAGGGTTCCCGAGAGGGAGAGGCTCTCCCAGGGGTGGATCATAGACAAGTTCAGGGTGATATCGTCCCTGAAGAAGCTCCTGAAGCCGAAGAGGGTGAGGATCGTCGAGGAGTACGTCCTGGAGGAGGCTAAGGAATCCCAAGCTTCTTCCGAACCTCAGGAGAAATCCGATCAAGGGACCAAGGAGGATCAAACGTCAGCTCAACCTTGACCTCCTCGACCCCCTCCAGGGACCTGATCTGGTTCTCCACGAGCCACACGATCATGTACCCGATGGGGCAGCCGGGGGTCGTGAGCGTCATCTTCACGTAGACCTTCCTCCCCTCCTCCACCTTCACCTCGTATATCAGCCCCAGGTCCACGACCGAGAACCCCAGCTCGGGGTCGTTGACCTTCTTCAGGGCCTCCCAGACCTCCGCCTCCGTGACCATGTCGCCACCTCAGTGAGCCATCCTCTTTAACTTTTCCAGCTCCGATCTGTGGAAGATCCCGAATTCCGTGATGTACGCGGTGACGTACTCCGCCGGGGTGACGTCGAAGGCTGGGTTCAGCGCCCTGCTACCCTCGGGCGTGATCCTGCTTCCGGCGAAGAAGTGGACCTCGTCCTCGTTCCTCATCTCGATTGGTATCTCCCTCCCGCTCCCGAGGGAGAAGTCGAAGGTCGAGATCGGTGCCGCGACGTAGAAAGGTATTCCGTGCTCCTTCGCTACGACGGCCTTTTCGTAGGTCCCGATCTTGTTCGCGAAGTCGCCGTTGGAGGCGATCCTGTCTGCCCCGACGATGACCATGCTGATCTCTCCTTTCCACATGTAGAAGCCAGCTGCGTTGTCCGCAATCACCGCGTGGGGGATCCCCTCGTTCAGCAGCTCCCAGGCGGTGAGTCTGGCACCCTGCAGCTTTGGCCTGGTCTCGTCCACGAAGACGAAGATCTCCTTGCCCTTCCTGTGGGCCATCCGGATCGGGGCTAGGGCCGTCCCCCAGTCCAGGGTGGCGAGGGCTCCCGCGTTGCAGTGGGTGAGGATCCTGGACCCGTCCTCGACCAGGGGCTCCCCGTGGACCCCGATGAGCCTGCTCTTCTCCACGACGGACTCCGCGTACTCCTCCGCGGCGGAGACTGGGTCCCTCCCCGACTCTATCCTCTCCCTCACTACGCGGAGGGCGAAGAAGAGGTCGTGGGCCGTGGGCCTGGTGTTTCCCAGGGTCCTCGCGGCCCCCTCCAGGTCCTCCCCCTTCACGGCCGCCAGCGCCAGGCCGTAGGCGGCAGCTGCCCCTATCGCGGGGGCCCCCCTGACGACCATGTCCTTTATGGCGAAGGCCACGTCCTCCACGCTCTCAGCCCTGAAGAGCCTGAATTCCCCGGGCAGGAGCCTCTGGTCGATCATCACGACGCCGTCGTCCCAGAAGACGGACCTCATGTCCTCGACCCTACCGTCCGGCAGGACGACCCTCATGCCCAATTCAAGGTATGGGTTTTTATTAAAGCTGGTAATCGGAAGGGGAGATGCGCTGGATCATCGCCATCGCCCTGGCGGCCATCCTCCTTATACCGGCCCCCGCCAGCGCGTACCCCCAGCTCGAGATCAGGGTGACCAAGGACTGGAAGATCGTGATCACCAGCGACAGGGTGAGGGACATGCTCGAGTACCTCGACACCATGTACTCCTACAACTGGTCAAGGGACGACAGGTTCCCGCTCATAATCTTCTCCAGGAACTACAAGGACTATCCGGACAACGAGGTCGGCCCCCTGAACCCCTACGGGAAGGACCTCGTCGCGGAGCTATGCAAGCTTGCCAAGCAGTACGGCTGGAGGAGCATGGCGGACATAGTTGACAGCTTCAACTTCACCAAGGCCGTCAGGGCCATAGAGGACCTGGACTCCGACGGAGACGGCTACACCAACGGCGAGGAGCTGAGGCTAGGCTCCCTGCCGGGCTTTGCCGACGACGTTCCGAAGCAGGGGATCCAGGTCAGGAAGATCCTGCCCTACATCTACGTCACCGTGCTGGTCGCCGCGGCCTTCGTCGGCCACTTCGTCTTTAAGCGCCTCTCCTAGGCCCTGGCCACGATCTTGATCACGTCTAGGTGCTTCAGGACGTAGTCCCTGCCCAGGGCCCTCTTGCTCCTCCCGTCTATGGCCCTGATGAAGCCCTCCCCCAGGTCGGTGTGGACCGCGTAGGCCAGATCCAGGGCCGTCGAGCCCCTCTTGAGCAGGAAGGCGTCGGGCAGGACATTCCCCTCCTTGTCTGTCCAGCGGTTCTCGTCCTCGACGGGGAAGACCACGATCATGTCCAGCTTCCCGAACACCGTCTTCTCCAGGGCCTCCTGGACCCCCGTGGAGCCGAACTCGGCGAGGAACTCCTCGACCTTCCTGAGGGCCCTCAGCTGGGCCTCGGAAAGCCTAGACGGCTCTTTGATCCTGAACTCCCCTTCGCCAGGCGTGTACTCGATGAGGCCCTTACTGGCGGCGAGCCTGAGGAGCAGCTCGTAGTCCGCAGACGCGGGAACGGCCTCGTACTTCTCCACGAGCCTCTCCACGTTCTCCCTGGGGGCGATATCGGCCTTGTTGGCGACTATGGTCGTGGGGAACCTCTTCCCGACGAGGATCCCCGCCAGCTCCTCCAGCTCGCGGCTCCCCCAGGATTCCGGGTCCCCCCCTACCCGCCTCAGCGAGTCCCTGATCGCGTCCTCCGTGAAGCCCAGGCCAGACAGCTTCTTTGAAAGCTCTTCGTGGATCTCCCTCCTCTGGACCCTCGCCCTCCTGAGGAGGGTGTTCCAGTCCCTCTCGAGTATCCCCTTCACCCAGAGGACGATCTCCCTGTCCAGCATCTCAACGTCCCTCTCGGGGTCCCAGTACCCCACCGGCACCCTGTTCCCGTCGCCGTCGGTGGAGCCAGAGGCGTCCACCACGTGGATGAGCCCGTCGGCGACCCTCAGGTTGTCCAGGAACCTGTTTCCCAGGCCCCTCCCCGCGTGCGCCCCCTCCACGAGGCCGGCCACGTCTATGAGCTTTATCGGCGTGAAGCGGGTGCCGTCCACGCAGAATCCGTGCCTGGGGTTGCACGGCCTGCCGAGCTCCGTGTGGGGGCAGGGGTGCCTGACGTGGGCGACTCCGTAGTTTGGCTCGATGGTCGTGAAGGGCCTGGCCTCCACCGGGACCACGTGCATGGTCGCCGCGGAGAAGAAGGTGCTCTTGCCTGCGTTCGGCTTCCCGACTATCCCGAGCTCAACCATCTCAGTGCTCCGGGCTCCTGACCGTCACGACCGTCAGGTCCCCGCACTCCAGCTTCTCGCCCACGTCCACTATGACGAGCTTGGTCCCCTCCTTGAGGCCCGGGGGGTTGCAGAGGCTCGGCGGGCACCCTTCGCACTTCTCCCTGTAGAAGACGATGGTCGCCCCCTTCAGGGCGCTCTTGCTCGGGACTGCGACCTTGAAGGGGACCTCCTCGACCTCCACGATCTTCACCTTTCCCCCCTCGTGGACCGCGCAGTTGTGCTCCTTGTCCCTGACGGCGGTGATCCTGTAGTGGAAGCCCTGCTTCAGGGCAAGGCAGACGCTCTTGATCGGGCAGCTCCTGCACTCCTTGCTGGGGCCGAGGTAGACGAACTCGAGGCCCTCCTTGGCAAGGTAGGTTCCTATTGCCGTGAGGTGCGGCGAGGTTGCCATCATATCACCCCTGTCTTCCTCGCCGCAGCAACTGCTGCCTCCTTCTTTAGCCCTCCGACGCCCAGGATGGTGAACCTCTCGGGCCTTATCCTGGGGGCGAGGAGGAGGGCCTCCACGACCTTCTCGTCGGGTATGCCGAGCTGGGAGGCCCTGGTGGGGGCCCCTATAGTGGCCAGGGCGTCCCTTATCCCCTCCCAGTCGGCTCCGTGGAGGTAGGCCATGATGATGGTCCCGAGCCCGCACAGCTCCCCGTGCAGGCCCCTACCCGGGGCGAGCTCCTCCAGGGCGTGGGCGAACATGTGCTCGGCCCCGGAGGCTGGCCTGGAGGAGCCGGCAACGGACATGGAGACCCCCGACATGATCAGGGACTTCATCACCAGCCAGGCGCTCTCCTCCAGGTTCGGCTTGATGTCGGAGGCGTGCTCCACGACGAGGTTGGCGGCCATGTTCGACAGCGCGTAGGCGGAGTGCGATATCTCCTCCCCCGTCAGCCTGTGGGACAGCTCCCAGTCCATGAGGGCCGTGAGGTTCGAGATCAGGTCGGCGGCTCCGGAGGCCATGTACCTGTAGGGGGCCCGGACGATGACGGAGGTATCTGCGACGATGGCCAGCGGCGGGGCTGCGGGGACGGAGTGCTTCTTCCCGGCCCCCCGGAGGGAGGCCATGGGGCTCGCGACGCCGTCGTGGCTGGCGGAGGTCGGGACGCTGATGAACGGCCTGTTGGAGAGCTTGGCGGCCAGCTTGGCCACGTCTATCTTGCTCCCCCCTCCCACGCCGAGGATCACGTCCCCTTCCATGCGGGAGACCCTCTCGGCCTCCCCTATGGTCGGCGCATCGGGGAAGACGATCTCCACCTCCACGCCCTCCGAGGAGAGCAGCTCCCTCACCCTACCCCCGGCGGCCTCGTAGGTCCTGGGACCCGTCACGACCAGGACCTTCTCGGCGCCCGTGAGCTCGAGGACCACGGAGGGCAGATCCTCCAGGACCCCGTGGCCTATGACCACCTTCCGGGGGAAGGACATGGTCCTGCGCTTTACCATCTCCTTCAACTTGAGGCAAAATAAATATGATCCTTATCTCATTTTCCCCGCAATCGGGAGGAATGGGGATGCGCATCCCGAACAGGCTCAGGGGGCTTGCTGCAGGAAGAGAGGCTTTGATCGTCGCGACCATCGTGGTCCTGGCCTTCGCGATAAGGACCGTCTTCGGGCTGCCCACGGCGATCGAGAACGGGTTTGCCCCATCTGGGGGGTCGGACTCCTTCTACCACCTTAGGATAATAGAGTACGTCCTGGAGAACGGGAGGCAGCTGCTCAGGGATCCGGCGCTCAACTACCCCTTCGGCGCCGGGAACCCCAGGCCGCCCATGTTCCAGTGGAGCATCGCCGTCGCAGCCAGGATGCTGCAGCCCTTCATGGACGAGGAGGCCTCCCTGGGCTACCCGTTCCTCCTGAACACCGCCTTCTTCGGGGCCCTGACGGTGATCCCGATCTACCTCCTGGCCAGGGAGCTGGCGGGGAGGAGGGCCGGGTACCTGGCAGCCCTGTTCCTGGCCCTCCTCCCGGCCCACATGACCAGGAGCGTGGCGACGGACGCGGACCACGACGCCATGGCCCTCTTCTTCATCGCCTGGGCCATATACTTCTTCTACAGGGCCCTGAGGGAGACGGAGCTCCCCTTCAAGGTGGGGGACTACAGGTCCTACCTCCTGGGGGCCCTCAGGCTGGAGGCCCCGGGCGACGTCTACGCCGCCCTGGCGGGCCTCTCCATGGCCTCGGCCGCGAACATCTGGACGGGCTACTTCTACGCATTCCACTTCGTCACCATCTCCGTGCTGGCATACATGGTGTTCTCCGTCATAGTTAGGAGGCACCTGCACGACCTGAACAGGGCCATATTCCTCTATGCCCTGTTCTTCACGATCTTCTCTCTGCCGTGGTACGCCGTCACCGGACGCCTGGACCAGATCTGGTATGCCCCGCAGGTAATCCTGGCCTTCGGTGTCCTGGCCTTCGGGATCCTCATGGAGTTCCTGTGGGAGAAGCCCTGGATCGTCACGCTGCCCGGCATAGGGGCGGCGGCCGGCGCCGCGGCGTTCCTGATCCCCACCTTCAGGTCGTACATCCACGCTGTCCTCAAGGTCTACGGGAAGAGCAAGCTCTACACCACGATAGCCGAGGCACAGCCAGCCCCCATGGGCCTGATCCTCCTGTACTTCGGGGCGGGGGTCTTCATCTTGGCCCTTGCCGGCCTCGTCTACTACATCCTGAGGCTCAGGAAGGAGTACGGGCCCGACAGGGTGTTCGTGCTTACGTTCCTGATCCTCTCAGTCTGGATGACCTTCGCCCAGGCCCGATTCGTCTTCAACGCCTCCCCGGCCATAGCCCTCCTGGCCGGGATCTTCGGGGACAAGCTCATGGGCTACTTCCAGGCGGCTGTTGAGGAGATCAGGAAGGCCAGGAAGGGGAGGTGGAGGCTCAAGGACGCCTCCATGAGGGCCCTCTCGGTCTTCACGGTCGCCATCCTCATCCTCTACCCAGTCGTTTGGTTCTCGGTTGACGCGGGTATACCCTACAACAACAAGAGCTACTACGACAGGAAGGTCTTCGAGACCCTCCCCTCGTTCATGAGGCCCAACGAGACCAGGTACAACACCACTGTCCGGATGGGCGGGGGTTGGTACTTCGGCGCCCTGGGCTACAGGATACCGGAGCCCGACGACTACTGGCCCAGGGCCTGGAGGTGGCTGGCATCCCAGGATAAGGGCCTGCCGATAGAGAAGAAACCGGCCTTCCTCTCCTGGTGGGATTACGGTTTCGAGTGCGTGCAGGAGGGCAAGCACCCGACGGTGGCGGACAACTTCCAGAACGGATACCAGTTCGCGGGACAGGTGCTCATGGCCCAGAACGAGTCCGAGGTCCTGGCCCTCTTCATAGCGAGGCAGCTGGAGGCCATATACTTCAATAACGGCCAGAGCCTCACGCCCGAGGCGGTCTCCATCCTCTCGGCCTACCTCGACCCCGTGGACGTGGCGAGGGTGAACCTCGCCCTCTCGGACCCGCAGTCCTTCAAGGAAGAGATACTGAACCACCCCGAGAGGTACGGGGGGAACTACTCCGAGGACATATCCGAGGTGAACCTGAGGTACGTGGCCATAAAGGGGATACTCTCACCGCGGGGGCCCACGGTCCTCTCCGATCTTCTCACCGAGCTGGAGCGCTATACTGGCTGGAGGATAAGGTACATAGCGGTGGACACCAGGTTGTTCCCGTTCTCCGGCAGGAACCCGGGGATCTTCTACGCTCCCGCCAAGCTCTCGGACCACAAGGTCGTCGAGGCCAGGGGGATAACGGTCCCGATCGACTTCTACGACATCCGCTTCGTGACCGAGTCCGGCTTGGATTACGGGATCCAGGACCTGCCCCCGAACGCCAGGGTGAGGCAGCAGAGGATAGAGTACAAGCCCGCCTTCTACCGCAGCATGCTTTACAGGGTCTTCATAGGGTATGCAGGTCAGTGGGTCGGCCTAGACGAGGGCGTCCCCGGCCTGAGCGAGGGGCTCTACCAGCAGGCCCCAGCCCAGGCCTGGAACCTGACCCACTTCAAGCTGGTATACCGCAGCGTCCACGACCTAGAGAACGACACGTACATCCCGATAGACCTGGCCCTGAAGGTGAAGCAGCGGAACGACAGCGCCATCAGGTTCCTCGAGCCCTTCAACCTACCCGGGATAAACCCGCTGCTCTCGGACACGGTGATCGTCAGGTACTACCCGGGGGCGACGGTCCACGGTAGGGTCACCATGCCCGACGGGACCCCCGTGCAGGGGATCATGGTGACCATCTACGACGAGTACAACGTGCCCCACGGCTTCGCGGTCACGGACTCCCAGGGCAGGTACGAGCTCACGGCGGTGGCTGGCCACCTAAAGCTCGTCTTCTCCTCCCACTACGGCTTCAACGGCAGGCTCCAGCGCAGGCCGTACGTCCTGGGGGAGGTCGAGCTGAACGTAACCGAGGCCCAGGCGGAGAGGGTGAACCAGGACCTGGACGGGAACGGGGTCCCCGACTACATCATCGAGAAGGACTTCGTGATCAGGCCCTCCACCGTCACAGGGGTCGTGTACCTCGACCTCAACGGGAACGGGAGGTACGACTCAGGGGAGGAGGTCCTGGAGGGCGCCAAGCTGATCCTCAGGTCTAGGGAGAGCGGGGTGGAACTCGAGCTGGAGACGGGCCCCCTCGGGGCCTTCGTGCTGCACGATGCGCCGCCCTACTCCTACAACGTCACCGTGGTGTACAAGGGGAACAGGTACGAGGACGTCGCGAGCTTCGAGCTCGACCAGGGCAGGGACGTGGTCGAGGACGTGGGCATAAAGCCCATGACCGTGAGCGGGAGCGTCAGGGTCTCGATGACCCAGAGGAGGATCCAGGTCGATGCGGTCGTCCTGGAGGGCCCCGAGAGGTACGAGATACCCGTGGGAAGGGACGGCAACTACACCGCATCCGTCCTCCCCGGAACCTACAGGATATACGTGGATGACGAGGAGTGGAAGAGCCTCACCTACGTCCGGGGCTCCGTCGCCGAGAGGAACGTGAACCAGAGCATCGAGGTCAGGAAGAGGTTCGAGGCCACCATCGAGGTCTTCGGCCCGAGGGGCGCCAGGCCGTCGGGGATCGTGGTCCTTACGAATCTCGGGGATGCCAGGTTCTCCGCGTCCGCCAAGGTCACGAGGGGTGTGGCCAAGCTCGACCTGTGGGAGGGGGCCTACTCGGTGTACTTCGAGGGCGAGGGCCTCGTGGCCTCCTCCCTGGCGGTGGTGCGGGGGGACGAGCGACTGGTCCTGAACGCAGTCGATGCCGTTAGGGTCAACGTGTACACGGAGCTTTCCGGCTCCCCCGTGAGCTCGGATGTCTTCGTAGGGGGAAGGGACTTCCTCATCTTCGTCAGGACCGGCGAGGACGGACTGGCCACCCTCTCCCTGCCGGAGGGCCTGTGGACGTTCACGGCCAGGAAGGTGATGGAGAACGAAACATACTTCGCCGTCCAAGACGTCTACGTCTCGGAGGGCAGCACCGTCTACCTCTCGCTCACCCTGACCGGGGAGGATAAGGTCAGCGTGCTGGCCGACGGGAAACCGGTTTCCTACGCCTGCCTGCTCGTCGTCAGGGAGGGCAGGTATGCGATGTCCTCCTTCGTGCTCTCCGGCTCCGCCAGCGTCCCGGAGCCCCTGAGGAACGAGACGCTCGTGGTCTTGTCCTCCCACCACAGGGAGGTCGAGGTCTCGGGCGACAGCGTCGACCTAGGACCTGAGGTCGTCGAGGTCAGGGTGAAGTACCCGTACACCGTGCCCGTCGAGCTCGAATTCTCCGCCGGGAACGAGACATACTCCCTACACCTGCCCGCGGAGGACGGAATCCTGCTCCCCGTGGGCTCCTACAACGTCAGCGTCGGCGGCGCCCCCTACGGGGTCCGGGTCTCCGTGGGCCACCCAATCCTGAAGCTGGAGCCCGGCACCGTGGGCGTGAGCTTCGACCCGGGGATCTCCGTCGAGTTCGGTATCTCCTTCGAGATTCCCGAGGAGAGGGCCTCCCTGACGATCTACCGCGACGGGGACCTCTACAAGTCCCTGACGTACAAGGCCGGTGAGACGGTCTACCTAGAGGAGGGCAACTACACCATTCTGGGCATCCTGGTCGGGGAGAGGGGATTCCTCACGTCGCTCCGGCTGGACAGTCCCAGGACCCTCAGGCCCGATATATCCAAGCTGGACTCCGTGAAGATCACCTTCGACGAGCCGGACAAGGCCAGGGGCATGACCATCAGCGTTGCCAGGGGTGAGGCCCTCATCAGGAGGTCCGTGGTCTCCGACGTGGTGTACATGAGGCTCCCGAGGGGGACCTACAGGGTTTGGGGGAGCAGGTACGACGAGGGCACGGGATACGTGTACTCCGTCTCGGGCCTACTGGACTCCAGCGTGGGCACCGTGACCCTGGAGGTCTCCGAGACCTACGTTGGGAAGGGCATCACGGGCACCGTGACGTACGGGGGCGAGGCCGTTGATGCGGTGGTGGTCTTCTACGATGCCAAGGGGAATCCCTACGAGGCCGGCGTTTCAGGGGGTTCCTTCGAGATCGAGTTGAGGAGGGGGACGTACCAGGTCTACGCCTACGTGGCCCATCCCAGGCCGGCCGCCTTCCTGGGCAGCATCAGGTACGAAGGTGGTAGGGAGTGGTACAACATCACCCTGGAGAGGGCGTACGTGGTGCACATCACCACCCTCATAGAGAACGGCGTCGTCCCCTCCAAGCTGGTGATCGAGGGGGGCGGTCACAGGCTGCACCTGAACTGCACCGGGAGGATCGACGTGGTGCTCCCAGCCGGAGAGTACAAGGTCACCGCGGACGCCGAGGTCGTTGAGTACGGCATGAAGGTCTCTTATACCGGCAGGGAGAACCTCAGGGTGTACTCCGAGACCACCCTGGGCATCAGGCTGACGCGCATGAACGAGTACGGCCTGGAGGCCACCGCCCTCGTGGAGGGCGTCCAGATGAGGCCCGGCGAGGAGGTCGAGCTCCAGGTCCT
>QMSR01000024.1 GCA_003649695.1 Thermoplasmata archaeon | reverse complement strand
GGAACCGACTTCTACTACGGCATCCAGGTGGAGCTGGCCAAGAGGCTCGTCGAGATCACCCCCGGAGACTTCGGGAAGAAGGTGTTCTACACGAACAGCGGTGCAGAGTCCAACGAGGCGGCGATGAAGCTGACGCGCTGGTCCACCGGTAGGAAGTACTTCCTCGCCTTCCTGGGCGCATTCCACGGGAGGACCTTCGGCGCCCTCTCACTCACGGCCTCCAAGATCGTCCACAGGGGACGCTTCTTCCCAATGGTTCCAGGCGTGGTGCACGTGCCCTATCCCGACCCCTTCAGGACCCCGTTCGGCGTGGACCCCTCCGAGGTCTCGGACGCAGTGATCTCGTACATAGAGGACCAGATCTTCAGGAGGCTCGTCCCCCCGGATGAGGTGGCGGCCGCCTTCGCGGAGCCCATCCAGGGGGAAGGCGGTTACGTCGTCCCCCCTAAGGACTTCTTCCCCAAGCTGAGGAGGCTCCTCGACGAGCACGGGATCCTGCTGGTGGACGACGAGGTACAGGCCGGGATGGGGAGAACGGGGCGCTGGTTCGCCATCGAGCACTTCGGGGTCGTCCCCGACGTCGTCTGCTTGGCCAAGGCCATAGCCTCCGGAGTCCCCATGGGGGCGATCGTGTTCCGCGAGGACCTGGACTTCGGGGTCCTGGGCGCCCACTCCAACACCTTCGGCGGCAACCCCCTGGCCTGCGCGGCCGCCCTGGCGACCATTGAGGTCATAGGAGACCTGCTGGACAACGTCAGGGCCAGGGGCGAGCAGCTCACCAGGTGGCTGAGGGACATCAAGGAGGAGTCCAAGACCATCGGGGACGTCAGGGGCATAGGCCTCATGCAGGCGGCGGACTTCGTCGTGCCCGGCACCAAGGAGCCCAACAAGGACGTGAGGGAAAGGGTTCTGATGAGGGCCCTCAGGAAGGGGCTCATCCTCCTCCCCTGCGGGTTCTCGGCGATCCGCTTCATTCCTCCGTTGACCATAACGGAGGAGGAGCTCGACACGGGCATGGAGATCTTCGCCGAGGCCGTCAGGGAGGAGGGTGCGTGAGGATCCTCGTCCTCGGCCTCGGGACCGCGGGCCTCTACGCCGCCAAGTGGGCGAGGAACGCCGACCCCAGGGCGGAGATCGTGGTCGTGGAGAGGAGGACCTACCCCACCTTCTCCCCCTGCGGCATACCCCTCGCCATCGAGGGCCTCGTGTCCTTCGAGTCCCTGAAGCACCCGTTCCCCGTTAGGGGGAACACTAGGCTGCTCCTGGGCCACGAGGTCGTGTCGGTGGACCTCGACTCCATGAGGGCCAGGGTCACCGACGGCTCCTCCGAGCTCGAGCTGAGCTTCGACAGGCTCGTCTTCGCCCCCGGTGCAGAGCCCTTCGTCCCCCCCGTGCCCGGGGCTGGGGAGGCCCTGGGAAAGGACCTCTTCACCATCAGGGTCGTGGAGGACGGGGAGAGGCTCGTGAGGAGGATCGAGGAGAAGGGGGCCACCAGGGCAACCGTCGTGGGGGCCGGCCCCATCGGGTGCGAGATCTCCTACGCCCTCGCGAGGAGGGGGCTCAAGGTCCACCTGGTGGAGATGCTAGACCGCGTCTTCCCCAGGAGCCTGGACCCGGACATGGCCTCCCACGTGGAGGCCTACCTGAGGGCCAGGGGGATCGAGGTCAGGACCGGCTGCCCCCTGGAGGAGGTGGTACTGGACGACGGTAGCGTGGTCGCGGTCAGGGCGTGCGGGGAGAGGATTCCCACGGACATCGTGGTCATGGCCACGGGGGTGAGGGCGTGCACCGGGCTCCTGGAGGGGCAGGTGGACGTGGACAAGGGCATCCTGGTGGACGAGAGGATGGAGACCTCCAGGGAGGGGGTCTTCGCCGCCGGGGACGTGGCCGTGGTCAGGCACAGGATTTCCGGAGAGATGGTCATGGTCCAGCTCGCCTCGGCCGCCATGAGGCAGGGGGTCGTGGCCGGCATAAACGCCGCAGGGGGAGATGCGACATACTCCGGGGCCCTCGGGACCTTCTCCTCGGCCATGGGGGCCTTCGAGGCGGCGGCCACGGGCATCAGGACGGGGAAGAGCGTGAAGATTGCCGGATTCTACAAGCCGGAGTGGGCCGGTGGTGAGAGGGTCTGGCTCAAGCTCTTCCTCGAGGGGGACAGGATCGTGGGGGCCCAGGCGGTCGGCCCCAGGGCCTCGGCCGAGATCGACGTCGTGGCCGCCCTAATCCACAGGGGGGCCACCGTCGACGACGCCCTCATGTTCGAGAGGTCCTACTGCCCGGGGGTCTCGGAGCTGAACATGCCCCTCTCCGCGGCGGGGGAGATCGCCCTGAGGAGGAAGCTCAGGAGATGAGGGTCGCCGCCCTCCTCTCGGGGGGCAAGGACTCCGTCTACGCGGCCTTCCTCTCCTCCATCATGGGAATGGACCCTGAGGTGGCCCTCATCAACGTGCCCGAGGAGGAGCACCCAATGGTCTACCACAGGCCCAACATACACCTGGCAGGGGTCGTGGCCCGCCTCATGGGGTTGGAGGCGAAGCACTTTAAGGGATCCACGGAGGAGGACCTAGCGGGGGCAATAGGGTCCGTGGGGGCCGACGCCCTCGTCGCCGGCGTGGTGGCCTCCGAGTACCAGTACTGGTTCCTCCAGGAGGCGTGCAGGAGGGCAGAGTGCACCCTGATCGCCCCACTCTGGGGGAGGGACCCGGAGGAGCTTCTGAGGGAGTACACCGAGGCGGGAATGGAGGTCGTCATCACCAGGGTCGCGGCCGAGGGCCTGGACAGGTCCCTGCTGGGCAGGACCATCAGTGAGGTCGCGGGAAGGCTCCTGGAGGCACACAGGAGGTGGGGGGTGAACCCGGTCGGGGAGGGCGGGGAGTTCGAGACGCTCGTGGTCGGGGCGCCCTGGTTTTCCGGGAAAATTAGGATTAAGGATGTGGAAGTTTCGGAGGAGGGGCCCCTCACGGCCACCCTGCGGGTGCTGGAGCACGAGGTGGTAGCATGAACCTCCCGACCTGGCTGACCGTGAACGTCGCAGGAGGAGGCATCCTGGGCTTCCTCGTGGGATACGCGCTGAAGAAGGCCGTCAAGATGCTCCTCGCCCTCCTGGGCATCTACATCGTCTCGCTGGCCTACCTGTCGGAGGAGGGCGTTGTCGAGGTCCACTGGGACCGCTTCGGACAGGTGCTCATCGAGAAGCTGTTCCCGGCAGGCGTCGAGGGTGGGAAGCTCGTCCTGGCGAGGATCCTCACGGTCCTCCCCTTCGGGGTGCCCTTTGTCCTAGGCCTCCTCTACGGCTTCAAAAAGGCATGATTAAATTCATGGACGGGAGTTTACTCCCGCCGGAGGTGTGAGGAATGGTGAAGATCCCGAATGACCTGAAGTACACGAAGACCCACGAGTGGGCAAAGATGGAGGGAGACCTCGTCTACTTCGGCATAACGGACTACGCCCAGGACCAGCTGGGGACCATAGTGCACATTGAGCTCCCGGAGGAGGAGGACATAGTCTCCAAGGGAGACGCCGTAGCCATTGTGGACTCCTATAAGGCCTCCTCGGACGTCTACGCTCCCGTCTCCGGGAGGATAGTAAAGGTCAACAGGAAGCTGGAGGAGGACCCGGAGCTCCTGAACAAGGATCCCTACGGGTCCTGGATCGCGGCCATCGAGCCCTCAAACCCCAAGGAGTGGGAGGAGCTCCTGGACGCCGAGGACTACGCGAAGCTGCTCGAGAAGGAGGCGCACTAGAAGAAGTCCTCCAGCTTCCTGGTCCTCCCAACAACCTTCTCTTTTTTCTCCTTCACCACCTTCCCCCGGGACTCCCCCTCGAAGAGCCTCGCCTGGAACGTGCCCCTGAGCAGGGAGGACTCGTCGACGCCGAAGACCTCGGTCACCCTGGCCAGGGTGTGGGCGAGCCTCCTTGCGTAGTACGCGTAGTCGGGCTTCGCCTTGAACTCGACGCCCGGGATGTAGGGCTCCACCTCCTGGGGCTGCTTCCTGTCGTTAGTCACGACCCAAGAGACTTTGCTGCCCGGGCGGAACGGGAATCCCCTCTTCATCATCTTCTTGGCAGCCTGCACGAAGGGGAGGCTGTCCGGGTTCTTGTACTCGCTGAAGTCCCTGACGCTGCGGGAGATCACCAGCTTGTCCACGGGTACCTCGCCCCTCCTAACCTTCTGCACCACCTCCCTGGCGTAGGCGACGGCCCCGTCGATGTCCCCCTCCAGGAGCCTGCGGAAGACCTCCGACAGGGCCTCGGTCTGGAGGTCGAAGGAGTCCGTCCTCCTGGTCTCGTAACCACGGACCAGCATTTCCCTCTCGGGCCAGACCACCATGCCAACGTACCTCTTCTTGGCGCCGTGGGTGAACAGGGGGTCTATGACCATCTCGAACTCCAGCACAATGCCCAGCTCCTCGCTCAGCCTCCTAGAGAGGTCGTTGCCAAGCTCGACCAGTTCCTCCAGCGTCATCCTCTCCGCGTCCTTCGGGATAAAGAAGACGCTATCCGTGTTGTGCAGGGCCATGAGGCCCTCCCCGTCCAGGAAGTTCCCGGCCTCCGTCTCCAGGTCGTAGACGCAGCAGGAGGGGTGGGCGACCCTGACGTCTAGGCCCCCCCTCGGCCTCTTGCCGGGGTTGAGCGTGTAATAGAGGTCGTACCTGGCTATGGTGAAGGGGATCCCCCTCCTGGCGGCGATGTAGGAGAGGGTAGCGAGGGACCTCTGGTCCCTCACCCTGATCTCCGGGGCCCCCTGTTCCATCACCGTGTTCCAGAACTCGTCCAGGAGGTCGTCCTCCAGGGACGCCATCCACTCTGGGACCACCTTCCCCCTCCCCCTGCCGAAGCTCTCGACCATCAGGGACACTATCCTCTTGCTGAGGATCCTAAGGGATCCACCGGGTCCCGGCTTGAGCCTGGCCCTGGGGTCCAGGACCCTCGCCCAGCGGCACACCTTCTCCCCGTCCCCGTGCCTCACACAAAGGGCCTCCCTGCTCCTGGCCACGCTCAGGGTCCCGTTGGACAGGTAGAGGGCGGCCAGCCTAACCAGGGCTTGCACCCCTTCCCCCTCCAGCCCTGGGGGTGGAGGAGAGGGCCTCGATGGGGGAGGCGCGCTCCTGGCCACCAGGGGGCGCTCACCCACGGCGGACCTCGGATCCACGACCCTGCCGTCCTCGAGAATGAGGCCGTGGTCCTCGGTGACCTCGGTCCCGCCTAGGCTGTGTACGACCCTGAACATCTTCCCATCGTATGAGTGCCTGAGGACGGACCTTATGAGGCTCCAGACGGAACCCCCTCTACCGTCGGAGGAGAGGACATACCACTCCTCCTTCGGGACCACGATCTCCTTCTCCCCGGACTGCATGACCCTGTACCTCTGGGCCAGCTCGTCGAACAGCTCGCATATCGGGAGGACCTTGACCGCGCCCGAGGGGTCCTGGACGATGACGATCCTGGAGCCCTCGGCACTGTCCCCGTAGACGACCCTGTGACCCATCGACTCCAGCCTCCTGATGACCTCCTTGATGGTCTCCCTCCCCCACGCGGTGATGCTGGCGCCGATCTGCTGGTTGGTGAACCTGTAGAAGGAGGATGCGAAGACGCCGTAGAATGAGTTCATCAAGATCTTTATCGCGTTCTGGAGGCCGTCCAGGTACACCCTCTCGGCCTCGTCGGAGGTCTCCCTCATCCTCCTCTTAATCTCGTCCCTCTTGGCCATGAGCTCCTCCAGAATCCTCGGCACCAGGCCCCTCCTCCGGCTGGGGGACATGAAGCGCACCCCGATGGGGCTCACGATCTCCCCGTCCTCGGAGAGGGTCGTGAAGCAGACGTTGTACTTGATGATGATGCTGGGATACATGCTCTTGAAGTCCATCACCAGGACCTTCCTGTGCAGCCCCGGAACGGCCTCGTGCACGTAGGCCCCCTCGATCCTGGAGCCCCTCTCCTCGCTCCTCATCATGGGGATCCCGATGTCCTCCCTGTCCGCCCTGCGGATGAGGATGGAGTCTATGAGGGTGCTCGCCCTCCTGGGGGCGGCGTCGGCGAACGGGAGCCTAGCCACCTCCGCCAGGTCCATGATCTTCTTTATGAATCCCAGCTTCAGGAGTATCTTCAGGGCCAGCTCGGCGTCCTTCAGGTTGTACCTGATGACCCTCTCCCTGTCCTCCTCCCAGAGCCTGTCCATCTGGCTCCTGTCGAGCTCTATCTTCCTCTCGCCCAGGAGCAGCTCGGCGACGTAGTCCAGGGTCTCCCTCTTGGGCCTGATCTCTCCCTTCACGACCCACCAGACGTCGATGACCGCCCTCCCGTGGAGCTTCCAGTACATCTCCATGATCCTCTGCGGCCTGGATCCGTCCCTCCCTATGCCGAAGTCTATCCGCAGGGCGGAGGCTAGGTCCCTGAGGAAGGGGAGGTCAAAGCCGTCTATGTTGTAGCCGGTGATGATGTCGGGGTCGAACCTCCTCACGGCCTCCACGAACTTGTGAATCATGAGGGTCTCGGAGCCCGTTATGCTCTCCGTCGTTATGTGCCCCTTGTCGTAGTAGGCGATCCCTATCGTGTACAGCCTCCTGCCGTCCACCGAGGTCTCTATGTCCACGGACATGATCCTGAGAGGGGGGTAGAAGGCCTCGGCCGGCCTTATCTCCCTGGCCAGGATGACCCTGTCCGTGGTGAACCTCCTCCCCTCCCTCTCGGTGACGTCCTCACCCTCGACCTCGACCGCGGCCCCCAGGTCGAGGTCGTAGATGAACCTGAGGTGGAAGGGTATGTCCGCGGCCAGGACCTCGAAGCCCCTCTCCTGCGCGAACCTCCTGAGCTCCGGGACCCTCCAGGGGGCGTGCATGACGACCTTCACGCACCTCCTCACCCTGCCGTTGTGCCAGAGGTCCCGGGGGACGAACTCCACTATGTCCTGCGGGTAGGCGCGCCTCAGCTCCTCCAAGAGCTCCTCCGTGGGCTCGACGATGTAGAAGTAGGGCTTGAAGCCCCTGTAGAGGACCGTGTAGGAGACCCCCTCCGGGTCCCGGCCGAAGAGCTCCACCACGACGTCGGGCTGCTCCCTGAGGTAGGACGCTCCGATCAGGCGTAGCTTTACTTTCATTCCCTAAATTCCATCTTTGACTTCAATTTAATACTACCCGCCCAGGAGGGCCCTCGCGGCGGAGGGTAGCTCACCCACGGGCACCCTGACCTGCCTCCCGCTCTCCAGGTCCTTCAGGGAGACCTCGCCCGCGGAGGCCTCCTCCTCCCCCACGATGACGGCGAGCCTCACGCCCTCCCTGGAGGCCCTGGAGAGGACCCTGGAGGGCCTCCTCCTCATGACCTCCAGATCCACCCTCAGACCGGCCTCCCTAAGGGCCGCCGCGGCCCTGGCCGCTAGGGAGAGCTCCCTATCCCCGCCTATCCACATGACCACGGCGTCCGCCCTTGGGGCCTCCAGGCCCCAGAGCCCAGCCTCCCTGAGCATGAGCTCCAGGACCGCGTCCCCCATTCCCATGCCCGTCGCCGGGGTCTCCCTCCCCCCGAGGAGGGAGACGACGCCGTCGTACCTGCCTCCCCCGAAGATGGCCCTGTGCCTGCCTGCCCTGTCCCTCCCCTCGTAGACGATGCCCGTGTAGTACGCGAGGCCCCTGACCGTGGAGAGATCCACGATGACCCTGTCCCCGAGGCCGTAGGAGTCGAGGACCAGGAACAGCTCGTCCAGGACCCTCAGCCTGTAGTCCGGGGCCCCTAGGCGCTTCACGGTGGACCTCACTTCCTCCCAGCGCCCCCTGACCGAGGCTATCTCCAGGACCCTCTCGGCCTCCGAGTCCGATAGACCCAGGGCCGACAGGGCGGCCCTCGTCTCCCCCTCCCCGACCTTCGGCATCCTATCGATGATGGGGAAGATCTCGCCCGCCCTGGGGCCGAGGATCGCCTCCATGGAGTAGCGGTCGCTGACCCTTACCTCGTACTGGGACCTCAGGCCCACCCTGTCCAGGTAGGCGCAGCTCAGGGCGATAACCTCCGCGTCAGCCTCGGGATAGGGGCTGCCGAAGATGTCGGCATTGAACTGCCAGAACTCCCTCAGCCTCCCGGCCTGGGGCTCCTCGTACCTCCACATCTTCGCTATGGAGAACCACTTGAGGGGCCTCGGGAGGTCCCTCCTCCTGGCGACCATCCTCGCGATCGAGGGCGTGAGCTCCGGGACCAGGGTCACCTCCCTACCGCCCTTGTCCCTGAAGCTCCAGGTCTGGGCCAGGATCTCCTCCCCGCTCTTGAGCCGGAAGAGCTCCAAGGGCTCCACGCTGGGGGCCTCGACCTCCTCGAAGCCGAAGGACTGGGCGACCTCGACGAAGGCCTGGAAGAGCCTCCTCCTAACCCTCTGGTCCTCTGGGTAGATCTCCCTGAAGCCCCTAAGGCGCTCTATGCCCCTCCTCATCGGTTCACCTTTTGTAGCCTATCCTCCTCAGGAACTCCTTCCTCTCCTCTATGTCCTCCTTCCCCTCTACGCCCAGGGGCTTCCCCCCGTCCGCCACCCCCAGGATCGCCCTCGAGTCCCCTAGATCGAGGACGATGACCCTCAGGGGGTTTGCGGTGGCGGCGAGGAGGGTGACCACCTCCGGGACCCTCCGAAGGGCGTTGATGACGTTTATCGGATAGATGTTCCTGAGCATGAGGACGAAGGAGTGTCCTGCGCCTATCCTCAGGGCGTTCTTGATCGCCAGCTCCTCCATCTCCTCGTCGGTCCCGTCGTGCCTGATGAGCCTCTTCCCCGAGGCCTCGACGAAGGCGAGGCCGAACTTGGCCCCGGGGACCGAGTTCACTACGGCCTCGTAGATGTCCTCCACGCTCTTGATGAAGTGCGTGATCCCGACGATCACGTTCACCTCCGGGGGCTTCTCGATCTCCACTACCTCGAGCCTGAGGCCCTCTCCCAGCTCCATCTTGCCGCTCTATCGCCGAATTCCTTTATTCAGGTTCCCCGCCTAGGGCGAGAAGGACCCTCCTGGCCACCCCCATGAGGGCGTGGTACTCCCAGATCGTCGGAGATGCGCGCCCCAGCACCCTCCTGACCGCCGCCTCGTACCTCCTCAGCCTGGGACCCCAGAGGCCGGTGGCCTCCATGATGGACCTTATCAGGGACATCAGCCTCTCCCTGTCCTCGTGGCTGGCCGCTCTGGGGACCGGGAAGGGAGGGGCCTCCATGGAAGCTACCCTCAGCTCGTAGAGGACCACGGCGACCGCATGGGATAGGTTCATGGAGGGGTACTCCGGGCTGGTGGGTATCGTGACCACGAGGTCCGAGGACGACACGACCTCATTCCTGAGGCCGAAGTCCTCGGAGCCGAAGAGGAGGGCCAGTATGCCTTCCTCGGAGGCCGAGATACGGGCGAGCTCCCTGGGCGGGATCGGCCTCCTGTGGAACTTCCTCTCCCCGGCCACCCTGCTGGTCGTGGCAGCGACCAGGGAGGCCCCGGAGAGGGCCTCATCCAGATCCCCAACCACCCTCGCGGCCTCGAGGACGTCTCCTGCGTGCACGGCTGCCGTGAGGGCGTCGTCCCTGGGGCCTGGCGGGGGCGACACGAGCCAGAGGTCCCTGTAACCGAAGTTCTTCATGACCCTGGCCACGGAACCGACGTTCCACCAGTACCTGGGCTCGACCAGGACCACGCGGACCTCCAAGCTCAGCCCCTCCAGGCCAGGTACCTCAGCTTCCTCTCCTTCTTGGTCTTCTTCTTGAACTCCTTGTAGTGCTCCCTGCACAGGTGGGCCTTCCCCCTCCCCTCCTTGAGCCTGAAGACCTTCCTGGCCTCCTCCCTGGAGACGGCCCTGACCGCCTCGCGATCGCAGCCAACCACGTCGCAGGTCGGCACGGGTGCATAACTGACAAAACTTTAACATAGGGTTCGTTAGGAAAACGTGGACCTGGAGATCGTCAGGAGGGCCCTTGCCAGGGGCCCCTGCTCCCTCGGGGAGCTCATCTCCAGAATAGAGGAGCTGACGGGGGAAAAGGTCAGCCCCATGAGGCTCAAGAGGCTGCTCCTCAGGGAGAGGCCAAAGTGGCTCGGGGTGGACATCAGACTCAGGAGGAGCAGGTCCCGGAGGCCCAGATGCCCCGTGTGCGGGGCTAAGATGATGGAGGTCCTGGGCAGGACCGTGGAGGGGGAGATCGAGGCCCTCTACCTCCGCTGCCCCCGATGCGGCTTCGAGACCCTCATCCACGACAGGAAGACGCCCGCCAGATACCTCTTCTACCTCCTGCCGGAAAACCTCCCCGTAAACGAAAACGTTAAATAATTACGTTGAATAAATGTGTAAAATGTTGTTTTTCAAGAATATTCTATATATTAGATAAAACTTGATTTTCAATAATTTCTAACATCTTGCCTGATTTCAATTTCTTCTCTTTTTAAATTGAGGGAAGTAGTTTTGGGAAATGCTGGTGGTTGGGATGATCAAGGAGTTTATTGAGAAGGCGGAGGAAGAGGAGAGGGTGGCCACCGAGGAGGATGAGGAGCTCGTCCAGGTGCTCAGGGAGCTGAAGCCGAACATCAAGGTCGTGGGGATTGGCGGGGCAGGCTGCAACACCATTCACCGCATGTTCATGGAGGGGGTTTCCACCGTCGAGCTCATCGCCGCGAACACCGATGCCCAGCACCTCCTCACCATCAGGGCCCACAGGAAGATCCTCCTGGGCAGGAGGACCACCAGGGGCCTGGGGGCAGGGGCCAAGCCCCACCTGGGGGAGGAGGCGACCAAGGAGGCCGTGGAGGACTTCAAGAGGGCCCTCAGGGGGGCCCACATGGTCTTCGTGACCTGCGGCCTGGGCGGGGGCACCGGGACGGGAGGGGCGCCCGTGGTCTCCCAGATCGCCAAGCAGGAGGGAGCCCTAACCATCGCCGTCTG
>QMSR01000023.1 GCA_003649695.1 Thermoplasmata archaeon | reverse complement strand
TCTTCCTTCCTCAGGAGCTCCAGGATTCTCCCGAATTCGGGCTTCATGGGGAAAAATGGGGGAGGATATAGAAAAAGGGAATTACCTCAAAAGGAGGGCCAGCACAGCCTTCTGGGCGTGGAGCCTGTTGCCCGCCTCGTCCCAGACGACGCTGTACGGGGCGTCTATGACCTCGTCGTCGACTTCCTGACCCCTGTCCGCAGGGAGGCAGTGCATGTAGATGGCCCTGTTGGTGAGGTCCATGAGCTCCTGAGTGGTCCTCCAGTGCTTGTTCTTCTCGAAGAGCTCCTTGATCTTGTCCCACTGGGCCGTCTCGGACCCGTAGCCGGGAATCGCCGGGTACTGGGGCAGCAGCCTGCCGGCGGTCCAGGACTTGGGGTAAACGACGTCCGCCCCCTCGAAAGCCTCCTTCATGTCGTGCACGATCTCGAAGCTCCCCCCGTACTGGTCAACGTTCTTCTTCACGAACTCGATGACCTCCGGCCTGAGGTCGAAGCCCTCCGGGTAGGCGAGGGTTATATCCATCCCGAAGAAGGATGCGGCTATGATGGCGCTCTGCGGGACCGCCAGGGGCTTCTCGGGACTGCCGGAGTAGGCCCAGCTCATGACGAACTTCTTGCCCTCCAGGTTCCTGAGCTTCTCCTTCATGGTCATGACGTCCGCGAGGGCCTGGTGGGGGTGGTAGAGGTCGTCCTCCATGTTCAGGACGGGCACGGTTGCCCACTTGGCGAACTCCCTGATGATGAGGTCCCCCTTGCCGACGACCCAGCCTGTGGGCTTGCCGTAGATCCTGATGGCGATGCCGTCACCCATCTGGGAGAGGACCCTGGCGACGTCCGCGATCCTCTCCGTCGTGTACGCCTGTTCCTCCCCAGGGAGGGCCGGCGCGTACACGGCACTGGGTGAGAGGTCATGGGCGTGGCCGCCGAGCTGCGTCATACCAGCCTCGAAGGAGTTCCTCGTCCTCAGGGATCTGTTGTAGAACATCATGAAGAGGGTCTTCCTGTCCAGGACCCTGGGCATGTCGCCTATGGCCATCCTCCTCTTGAGGTCGAAGGCGACGTCGAGGATGAAGTCGATCTCCTCCCTGGTCAGGTCCATCAGCGTTATGAGATCCCTTCCCCTGAGGCTGGATCCGGTTGTGTTCACCAGCATGGCAGATCGACCAGTAATTTCTTCACATACTATTTAACGGGATTCCCGCATTTAGGACGGGGTCGGAATGTTGGACAGGGTACTTTACCCCAGATCGGTGGCAGTCATCGGCGCCAGCGCAAACCCCGCCAAGACCGGCCACATCATACTGAAGAACATCATCGACGCCGGATACAAGGGCGAAATATACCCGATAAACCCAAAAGGAGGGGAAATCCTGGGCCTGAAGGTGTACAGGAGCGTCCTGGAGGTGCCCGGGGAGATAGACTTGGCCGTCGTTGTCGTGCCCGCCAGGGTGGTTCCTTCCGTTATGGAGGAGATCGGGAGGAAGGGCATCCCGGGAGCGGTCATCATCAGTGGCGGATTCGGCGAGGCTGGTGAGGAAGGCGCTCGGCTCGAGGAAGAGGTCGGGAAGATAGCCAGGCAGTACAACGTCAGGGTCATCGGCCCCAACTGCCAGGGCGTGAACAACACGAACATCGGCCTCTGCGCCTCCTGGCCCCTGATAAAGGAGAACGGACCCATGACCATAGTCTCCCAGAGCGGCACTGTGGGCGCGGCCTTCGAGGGGTGGGCCGCCGAGGAGGGATACGGGATCTCCTTCTTCGTCGGCCTTGGCAACAGGCTGGACGTGGACGAGACGGACCTGCTGTCCTTCTTCGTGAGGGACGAGAAGACGAAGGTCGTTGCCATGTACATTGAGGGTGTAAAGAGGGGTCCGGAGTTCAGGAGGGTCCTGGAGGAGAACGGCGGCCGGAAGCCCATAGTCATCCTAAAGTCCGGGAGGAGCCCATCGGGGGCGAGGGCCGTCCAGAGCCACACCAGGTCCCTCGCGGGCAGGGACGAGGTCTTCACGGGCCTCTTCAGGCAGTACGGGGTCGTGAGGGCCGAGACCGTTGAGGAGTTGTACGACTTCTCCAAGGCGCTGGCCTTCGTCAGGCCCCCCTCCGGGCCCAGGGTGATGATCGTCTCCTCCTCGGGCGGATCCGCGATCATCTCTGTTGACATGGTCGAGGGTCTCGGGATGGAGCTCGCCCAGCTCCCCGAATGGGCGAAGGAGGAGCTTAGGGCCAGGATACCCCCCTACTGCATCGTTTCCAACCCATTGGACCTCACTGGCGACGCGGATGCCGAGAGGTACGACAGGGTCCTGGACGTCCTCAAGGACGTGGAGGGCATCGACACCATCGTTACCATCTTCGGGGACCCCATCCCCGGCGCGGCAGAGGTCCTGGAGAAGTACATGGACTCCGGCAAGACCGTGATCGCGGTATACATAGGCGGTGGGGAGGTCCAGGCCGAGGAGGTCAGGAAGATGGGGAAGAGGGGCATTCCCGTATTTCCGACCCCGGAGAGGGCGATTAAGGCCCTCAAGGTCGTTATGGATAGGGCAAGCTGGTTGAAGAGGAGGTATGGATGATGGTTAGGATCTGGGAGGATGCTCCGGGGAAGAGGGTCTTCATGCTGGGCAACGAGGCGATAGCGAGGGGCGCCGTTGAGGCGGGCGTCCAGGTTGCCGCCTCTTATCCGGGTACCCCCGCCTCGGAGATCATGGAGAACCTGGCAGAGGCCGCCAAGCACCTCGGCTTCTACGCCCAGTGGTCCATCAACGAGACCGTGGCCTTCAACGTGGCCGTGGGCGCCGCGATCACCGGCGCAAGGGCCATGGCATCCATGAAGAACGCAGGCCTGAACTGGATCATGGACATGCTCATGACCGTCGACTACACCGGTGTCAGGGGTGGCCTGGTGCTGGCGGTGGGCGACGACCCGGATGCTCACTACTCCTCCAACGAGCAGGACACCAGGATCGCGGGAGAGTACGCCCTCATCCCCGTCCTCGAGCCCTCGACGGTGCACGAGGCCAAGGAGATGACGAAGAAGGCCTTCGAGATATCGGAGGCCGTCGAGCTCCCAGTGCAGGTGCGCTCATGCACCAGGATTAGCCACGCCTCAGGCGACGTGGTCCTGGGCGAGATCAGGAGGGAGAGGAACCCCGTTGGCTTCAACAAGCACTACAAACTCCCCTACCGCTGGGACGTCTACGGCCCACCGGGGCCTGTCGAGAAGCACAAGTGGCTCTTCTCCACCCTGCCGAAGCAGAAGGAGCTTTCGGAGGAGTCCGAGTTCAACTGGCTTGACATCGTGGATGGGTCCGACATCGCCGTCGTTGGGTCGGGCATTGGGTGGGCCTACGCCAAGGACGCGCTTAAGGAGATGGGGCTCTGGGACAGGGTCTCCAAGCTCAAGGTGGGCTTCGTCCACCCGGCACCCGAAGGGAAGCTGGAGAGAATCCTCAGGTCTTCGTCCAAGGTCCTCTTCGTGGAGGAGGGCCTCCCGTTCGTCGAGAGGAAGGCCTACGAGCTGGCAAAGGACGTCGCCCCCGACGTCGAGATATACGGGAAGCTCAGGAACCAGGTCATAGAGCCGTGGGGGGAGCTGAACCTCGAGAGGGTGTCGGCGGCCATATCCAGGGTCGCGGGCATCGAGATCAAGGCCGAGGATCCCGCTGCGGAGGCCAGGAAGAAGGGCGAGAGGTTGATCATTCCCAGAAGCTCCATGCTCTGCCCTGGATGCCAGCACCTGGGAACCTACTGGGCCCTCAAGACCGCGCTTGCGAGGTTCGGCGGGAAGGTCCCGATCATAAACGGGGATATTGGGTGCTACGAGCAGGGAGGCTACGGCGTCTCGGGCAGGAAGATCGAGCCTAACGAGGAGCTGACCAAGAAGTACGTCGCCCTCGCCCCCTACGAGATGCTGGACACCCTCCACATCATGGGCTCCGGCATCGGTCTCGCCCAGGGCGAGTATCATGCTGGTTACAGGGAGGGTAAGATCGTCGCCGTCTCCGGCGATTCCACGTTCTTCCACGCGGTCATGCCCAGCCTCCTGAACGCCGTCTACAACAAGGCCAACATCCTGTACATCATCATGGACAACGACTGGGTGGCCATGACAGGGCACCAGCCCAGCCCCTCTACGGGACTTACTGCCACCGGCCAGGTCTACACCAAGGCCAACATCTACAAGGTGGTCAAGTCCCTGGGCGTGAAGTTCGTCGAGGTCGTTGATCCGTACGACATCAAGGGCACCACCGAGGTCCTGCAGAGGGCGCTCCAGTGGGAGGACGGCCCCGCGGTCGTCATAGCGAAGAGGGAGTGCGCCCTTCAGGTCTTCAGGAGGTACAGGAAGGAGAGGAAACCCGTAAAGACCTACAGGGTCGTCGAGGATAAGTGCATTGGCTGCAAGCTCTGCGTCTACCTGGGCTGCCCGGCCGTCTGGTGGAAGCCCGAGAAGAAGAAGGCCGTCATCGACCCGATTCAGTGCGTCGGATGCAGCATGTGTGCCCAGGTCTGCCCAGTGAACGCCATCGTCCCGGAGGAGGAGGGTTACGTGTTCGGTCTGCCGATAGGGGAACCGCCCAAGCTCCTGAAGGAGGGTGAGTGAGATGGAGACCGTTAACCTGATTGTCGCGGGCGTCGGGGGGCAGGGCTCCGTCCTCGGTGCGCACATCATTGCGGACGCGGCCGTCAGGGCTGGGCTGAACGCCAGGGTCGGCGATACCTATGGAGCGGCCCAGAGGGGAGGGAAGGTGGCCTCCCACGTCAGGATCGGCCCAGACGTAGAGTCTCCGCTGGTCCCTGAGAAGGGGGCCGTCGCGGTGCTAGGCCTGGAGCTCCTGGAGGGGCTGAGGAACGTGGTGAAGTACCTCAAGGCGGGCGGTATCGCGGTCATCTCGACCTACGAGTTCCCGCCCATAGACGCATCCCTGGCGGACCTCCAATACCCCAAGAGGGAGGAAGTTGAGGAGGTGGTGAGAGCCATAGCCTCCAAGGCCTTCTTCCTCGACCTCATCCAGATGGCCAAGGAGGCGGGGAACGTCAGGACGGCAAACGTCGTCGGCATAGGCACACTTTACGGTCTCGGTGTCCTGCCCTTCGACCTCGAGTACCTCGAGGAGGCCATCAAGGAGAACGTGCCCAGGGGGACAGAGGAGGTAAACCTAAGGGCGCTGAGGATCGGAATGGAAGCGGTGAGGTGACCTTGAGCTTCGCAGTCTCCCTCAGGTGCCAGGAGTGCGGGAAGGAGTACCCCTTCGAAAGCGGCCTCTACGCGTGTCCCGAGTGCGGCGGGAAGCTGGAGGTCGTCTACGACTATGAGGCCATCAAGGAGAGCTTCAGCGTCGAGAAGCTCAAATCCAGGCCGTGGGACCACTGGAGGTACATCGAGTTCCTCCCGCTGGACTCGGTGCACGTCACCCTCCACGAGGGCGGGACCTGGCTGATCAGGTCCAGGAGGCTCGCCGAGGAGCTGGGCCTCAAGAACCTGTACATAAAGAACGAGACGACGAACCCCACCGCCAGCTTCAAGGACAGACCGATATCCGTGGGCGTCAACAGGGCAATCGAGCTGGGGGCCAGGGTCGTCGTCACGGCGTCTAGCGGAAATGCCGCAGCCGCTTTGACTGCTTTGGGCGCGAGGGCGGGCCTGAGGGTCGTAACATTCGTCCCCCATGACGCCCCGGCGGCCAAGCTGGCGCAGCTCCGGATGCTGGGGGCCACGGTGATACCGGTTGAACCGGTTGAGGGCGAGCTCGGCGCCCCCACCGTGAAGCTGATGAGGTTGTCATGGAAGAAGTACGGCTGGCATCCCGTTCCCAGCTTCGGCCCCTTCAACCCCTACCAGATAGAGGGGGCGAAGACGCTCCTGATGGAGGTGATGGAGGAGCTGGGATTTTCCGTGCCCGACCAGGTATACGTCCCTGTGGGCGGCGCCGGGCTCCTCAGCGGGCACATAAGGGCCCTCGACGACTTCCGGGCCGTGGGCCTCATAGACGCCCTCCCCAGGATCATCGCAGTCCAGCCCGAGGGCAACAGGCCGTTCGTGGAGGCCTTCAGGAGGGGCTCGGAGCCGGAGACCTGGCCAAACCCGAGGAGCATCGCTGGGGGCCTCCTGGACCCCTACACCTGGGACTGGAGGGACGGCTTCAGGGCCCTGAGGGAGACCGGAGGTACAGCGGTGGCGGTCCCCGACGACCTCATCTGGGAGGCCCAGAAGATGCTGGCCCGCTACGAGGGCATCTTCGTGGAGCCCTCGGGGGCGGCCTCCCTGGCCGGGCTGATGCTGGAGCTGAGGGAGGGCGACGTCGACCGCAGCGACCTCATCGTCGTGGAGGCCACTGGCTCCGGCTTCAAGGACCTGGACATCGTGGTCCAGCGCACCGGCCTCCCGGAGCCCATACCTGGGACCGAGGAGGCCCTGGAGGAGAGGCTGAAGAGCGAAGGAATACTCTAAAACAATAATTTCTTTCTATTTTGCATGGCGGACGTAGACCTCACGGTCGAGATCCTGGGACTTGAGTTCAGGAACCCGGTGCTGACGGCTGCCGGACCCCCCTCCAAGGACGGCGCAACGCTGCTGAAGGCCGCCGAGGCCGGGGCCGGGGGCCTCGTGGCTAAGACCATCAGCGTGAGGCCTGCGATCGTGTACAGGCCCAACATGGCCGTCGTGAACCGCAGGTTCTACATGAGCTCCGGGATGCTGAACGTGGAGCTCTGGACCGAGCTCCCCTACGAGCAGTGGCTCAAGAGGGAGTACAAGATCGCGAAGAAGGCCGGTCTCCCCCTCATTGCCTCCGTAGGCTACACCCCGGAGGAGGTTGAGTTCCTGGGGCCCAAGGTGGAGGAGGCGGGAGTTGACGCCATCGAGTTCTCCACCCACTACGTGACGCCGGAGGTGGTGGCCGAGACGGCGAAGGCCCTGAAGTCCGTGGTCAGCATACCCGTCTTCGCGAAGCTCAGCCCCATGCACGACATCGAGAACTTCGTGAAGGCAGTAGACAAGTACGTCGACGGTTACACGGCCATCAACTCCTTCGGACCCACGCTGCTCATAGATCCCGAGCTGAAGATGCCCCTCCTCGGCGGCCCATTCGGCTACGGCTGGATCAGCGGGCCGCCCCTCAAGCCCATAGCGGTTAGGCACGTCTTCGAGATCTTCAGGCTATCCGACAAGCCCATCATGGGCGTGGGAGGCATCTCCACGGGCGTCGACGCCATCGAGCATATGATGGCGGGCGCCAGCGCCGTTCAGGTGTGCACGGCTGCCATCGTGAACGGCCTCGGGGTCTACGGGAAGATCGCGAAGGAGATTGAGAAGTGGCTGGCCGACCACGGCTACGACTCCGTCAGGCAGGTCATCGGGGAGGTCGCCAGGAAGATCAAGGACGGCATGCCAACGTACACGTACGCCAGGACCACACAGCTCATCAGGGACAGGTGCATTAAGTGTGGGATCTGCGAGAAGATCTGCCCCTACGATGCCGTTACCCTGGACGAGCAGAGGTACCCGATCATCGACGCGGTCAGGTGCGAGGGCTGCGGCCTCTGCGTATCCGCCTGCCCCACCCATGCGCTCTACATAGAGAGGCCATGAGGATCCTCATCGGGCCCTCCAAGTATGTGGTAACTCTGGGCCCCTCAGGCGTCCTTAGGGACGCCTACCTCCTGGTGGAGGACGGGAAGATAGCGTACGTGGGTAGGGAGAGGCCGAAAGGCGACGTGGACCTTAGGCTCGAGGCCCGCAGGCACGTCGTTCTGCCGGGCTTCATCCAGACCCACGTCCACCTCATCCAGACCTCCATGAGGAACATGGCCGACGACCTATCCCTGCTGGACTGGCTCAGGCTCAGGATCATGCCAGCCGAGGGCAGGATAGGGGAGGAGGCGGCCTACTGGGCCTCCCTGGCCGGCGCCCTGGAGCTCCTGAAGGGGGGTACTACG
Source organism: Thermoplasmata archaeon (assembly GCA_003649695.1). Classification (GTDB taxonomy): domain Archaea; phylum Thermoplasmatota; class Thermoplasmata; order Thermoplasmatales; family B87-G9; genus B87-G9. Next base: position 2,998 of record QMSR01000023.1, on the reverse strand, counting down.
ACGATCTTCGACTTCGGCGCCGTCAGGAACCTCGAGGGTATTCTCAGGGCCGCCTGGGATGCGGGCATAAGGGCCTTCGTGGGCAAAATGTTCATGGACAATCCGGAATTCTCCCCTGAGGAGCTCGTGCAGGACACCCGAGACGGCATCAGGGAGCTCGACTCCCTCATGTCCAGGTGGCACGGAAGGGGTGGTAGGATCTGGCTGGCGGCCACCCCGAGATTCGCCCTATCCTCCACCGAGGAGTCCCTGAGGGAGGTCCTGAGGGCGGCGAGGGAGAGGGGCCTCCTAATTCAGACCCACGCCTCGGAGAACAGGCGGGAGGTCGAGCTGGTGAGGAAGAGGACGGGAATGTGGAACGTGGAGTACCTCATGAGCCTAGGCTACAAGGGTCACGACGTCTCGCTCGTCCACTGCATCCACCTCCAGGAGGGGGAATACCAGATGCTCTCCACCACGGGCACGCACGTGGTCCACTGCCCCTCGGCCAACCTCAAGCTCGCATCGGGCGTCGCTAGGGTCTGGAGGATGCTGAAGATGGGGATCAACGTCTCCATCGGGGCCGATGGTCCGCCGTGCAACAACAACCTCGACGCCCTGAGGGAGATGAGGCTGGCATCTCTCCTGCAGAAGGTGGTCGAGTCGGACCCCACCGCCCTGCCGGCCACGGAGGCCCTCAGGATGGGGACGGTCAGAGGGGCCAGGATGCTGAACCAGGAGGCGACCCTGGGCACCCTCGAGGTGGGCAAGGAGGCAGACATAGTGGTCATCTCCGTCAAGGGCGTTGCCACCGCACCCTTCACGGACCACGTAGACCCCGTCGCGGCCGTGATCTACTCGGCCACCTCGGCCGACGTGGAGCACGTCCTCGTCGCCGGTGTCCCGAGGGTCCTGGGCGGCAGATTGGTGGGCGTCGACGAGGGAGAGGTATCGAGGAGGGCTGCCGAGGCCGTGGAGGACCTCCACGGGAGCCTAAGTTAAAAACGATTGGGCAAATCCGGGATCGAGGTGGTAGTATGGCCTACTACGACCTGTACGGCAAGGACCTGCTGACGACTCAGTGGTGGAGCAAGGAGGAGCTGAACGCGGTTCTGGATTTGGCGAAGGACCTCAAGATGAAGTACTACTCGAGGGTCCCGCACGAGTACCTCAAGGACAAGAACTTCATCATGATGTTCTACAACACGAGCACTAGGACGAGGCTCAGCTTCGAGACCGCCATGACGCACCTAGGCGGCCATGCCATATATCTCGAGCCCAAGATGATGAGGCTTACGGAGTCCGGGAAGAAGGGGGAGAGCATCAAGGACACGGCGATTGTGATGTCGAGGTATGCGGACGGCATAGGCATCAGGCTTCTGGAGGACAAGATCACGTACTACGGGGAGGGCCACGCAATCATCAAGGAGTGGGCCAGGCACGCAACCGTGCCCGTGATAGACATGGCCTCCGACCGCTTCCACCCCTGCCAGGGCCTCACGGACATCTTCACGGCGAAGGAGAAGCTGGGCAACGTGGAGGGCAAGAAGTACGTCATCATGTGGGCCTATTCCCCCTGGGCGAGGTCCTGGGGCTCCGTCCAGGAGGACGCCCTCATCATGAGCAGGTACGGGATGGACGTGACCATCGCCCACCCTCCGGGATACGACCTGGACCCTGAGGTCATGAAGTGGGTGAAGCAGAACGCCGAGGAGAACGGGAGGGAGTTCGTGGTCACCACGGACCTCGAGGAGGCACTCCAGGGCGCCCACGTGGTCTTCCCGAGGAACTGGCACAGCCCCAGGAGGTACGAGATCGGGAAGGAGGCCGAGGCCAAGGAGGCCGAGAAGTACAAGAACTGGAAGCTGACCATGGAGATGCTGGAGAAGTACACGGACAAGGCCCTCTTCATGCACGTCATGCCGGTGGACAGGGGGGACGAGGTGGACGACGAAGTCGCCGACAGCGAGTATTCCGTCATCTACGACCAGGCCGAGAACAGGCTCCACGTGCAGAAGGCCATCCTGACCCTCGTCATGGGTGGAAGGCTCTAATTTTATCTCTAATTTTCTTTATTCTCTCCCCAATGAGGGATCTCCTGGAGTACGCCCTGGGCAAGAGGCCCCTCGACCTCCTTCTCGAGGGCCCCATCGTCGACGTCTACACGGGCGAGGTCCTGGAGGGCAGGATCGGCTTCGCGAAGGGTAGGATTGCCCACCTATCCTTTGAGGGCCCCAGGCCGAAGGCGAGGAGGATCCTCAGGCCCAAGGGGTACGTCTTGCCGGGCCTCGTGGACTCCCACATGCACCTGGAGAGCACCATGCTCACGCCCAGGAGGTTCGCTGAGGCGGTCATCCCGCACGGGACCGCGGCCGCCCTCCTCGACCCCCACGAGATCGCGAACGTCTTCGGCCTCAGGGGCGTCGAGTGGATGCTCGACGCCTCCAGGGAGCTCCCCATCAAGCTCTACTTCCAGGTTCCCTCCTGCGTCCCCGCCTCCGAGTTCGAGACCTCCCCCGGGAGGATAGACCTTCCCGCCCTGCTGGCCCTCCTCTCCAGGGATAGGGTACCGGGGCTCGGGGAGGTCATGGACGTCCCCTCAGTGGTCCTCGGGGACACCGGCATGCACGACAAGATCGACACGGTCCTGGCGCAGGGGGGCATCGTCGACGGCCACGCCCCCGAGGTCCTGGGCGACTGGCTGAACGCCTACATGGCCTCTGGGCCCATGTCCGACCACGAGAGCCACAGGTTCGAGGAGGCCCTGGAGAAGCTGAGGAAGGGCATGTGGGTCTTCCTCAGGTACGGGACCATCGAGAGGGACATAGACAGAATCCTGCCGGGGATCCTCAAGGCGGGACTCAGGGCGAGGTTGCTCTCCTTTGCCTCCGACGACCTCTCCCCGGAGACCATCAGGGACTTAGGGCACGTGGACAGGATCCTCAGGAGGGCGGTCGAGCTCGGCATGGATCCCGTTGACGCCGTGGTCTCCGCCACCCTGGTTCCGGCCCTCTACATC
>QMSR01000022.1 GCA_003649695.1 Thermoplasmata archaeon | reverse complement strand
ATTTTTGAAAATTACACTGACATAAGCGGACAATTGCAGCAACGCATTAAGTTTACAATCAGTTCTGAAACAATGTTAGATTCACGTGAAGCAGGAGTGGGCGAGCATGCGGATTCAGAAAAAGGCGAATGGGAAGTCACTGACAATAAAGGCGTAGTTCATATTTTTAGTATGAAGCAGGCTACAGTTATTACTCAGTATTATTATCAGAACAGTTTTTCTGACTTCATAAGTCATACCATTTCAATAAATCTTGGTGAATTTAAAGGCGAAGGAAGTCTAACTGATATATTCAGCTCACTTAATAGTGCATTAAGCGAGATTGATATTACCGATCCTGACGCATTGGGTGGTATAAGCGTTGACTTAGGTGTTAGCGTTACAGTTTTTGAGAATTATTTTGATATGGAAGGTAGTGTGCAGCAACGTGCAAAATTCTCGCTGTCCCATTCAACAACAACAGATACACGTGAAGCAGCTGCGGGAGAAGAAGCAGGAGAAGACGAATGGGAATTTACCGGTCCTGACGGTAAACGCTACATTGTAGGCACGAAAGCATCTACTGTAATGACAACTTATTTTTATCAGAATGATTATACGGATTGGGTTGACTATACAGTGTCTATTGATATGGGAGATTTTAGCGGTACTATTAGCGAAGTGCTTGATGAGGTTGCCGAAAAGCGTGCTGAGGATAAATTAAATGATTTGTCATGGGAGCTTAGCGCCGGGGTTTCTTTAAATGTTTTTGAAAATTACATAAATACTCAAGGCCAGGTTGAGCAACGCATAGATTACGCGCGTTCCGGAAATGTTTATACAGAGGCTGAGAAAGATTATTGTGATGACGGTGCATATGTTGAAGCTCCTGATGGGAAAATTTATACTCTTGAAGAGGCAGAAGAATTAGGTATAGAAGGTGAAAGATTTAATGTTACATATACCACTAAGACTATTCAATCGTTGACCTATTATGTCTATCTTAATAACGTCAGCGAAATAATTGATTATACAGTATCTTTCAGCGGACAAAGTTTTTCTGGTGATGTTGATTCCGTGTTAGATAAAATTTCTGAAAATGATTTAGGAAGCTTGAACTGGGACCTTGCCGAAGGTGTTTCTGTCTCTATATATGAGATTTATTTTGATGTTAACGGCAATATGGAGCAGAGAATTGATTATACACGCAGTACAAATGAGGATGAAAATTCTGAAGGGGTTGCGCAGAGTATTACATTTATCGTGTATGCCAATGATTATACTGATTATATTGAGTATACAGTCACACTTGATACCACATTTGTTGACGGGAGTGTTTCTAAGAGCGATATGCAGACAATCCTAGATTATATTTCAGCATCCAGCAGTGATTTAGAAGGTATTGTTTACTCTGACTTGATGAATGATTTGAATGTCAAAATAACTGTTTTTGAAATTTATACAGATGCTGAAGGTTCTGTTCTTCAGAGGGCTGCATTTGCCTTATGGGTTGAAGAGGGTACGGATGACAGCCTGACTACAGAATATATACATCATATTACCTATTATATCTACGCATCACCATCTAGCGATTTTGTTTTAACGGAAGTTGATTTTTCAGATATCGATGGTGGATTTGGCAAATCAGGCGGAGGATTTGATAAGGACAAGATAAATCAAAGTATTAATGAAATTAAAACAATAGTTTCTGAGGGTGGTGTGTCAGCTCTTATGGCTCATCTTTTAGAAAATGAAGAGGTTGACGGAGAAACTGTATTCCCAAATCTTGTCATGGGAATGAAGATTACCGTATACGAAACCTATATTGACGGCATGGGTGAGGTTAGTCAAAGAATTGCTCTAATATGCAGTCTACGCAACAGAGAAGACGGAGGAGAACTGGCTCTTGTTATGGAGTTTGCTTATATCAATGAACATTGCGACATTATGACTTCAAGTATAATCCTCACTGATAAAATTGAATTAGACGATGGGACAGTAATTAAAGCTGCAGCAGGTATGGATTTTATTATATTGACGGCAGGTGGCGGTATTGCTCTTGCTGATATATATGATAAAGATGGAAATCTTATAGGCCAGATAAGATTTGATGATGATATTATTTATTGCTTGAATAATGAACTGCAGGAAGGAAGTTCGGATTATTATCAGATTAGTAACGGTAGCATTGTTAATGTTGTTGATAATGTTACGGTTGTTCACGGTGGGGAGATATATTCATATTGTACATTTGATCTTGCATCGGGTGAAATAATGATAGTCAAGAGCCGTGATAATAACCCGCTTGAGTTAGTACGGGTGCCGGGTGTTGGTTTATTTGGATGGGGTTTCCGAGATGCTGATGTATATGACGAAACTGGTGCTAAGGTTGGCGAATGGAGAACACAAGCAGCAGACAAGAAGGTTGTTTTTTCAGATCCGATAGCCGGCGGTAAAAAACTTTATGATAAGCAAGGAAATTTAGTAGGGTATGAGGTTACTTACCATTTTGATGCTGCGACTACATTTACGTGGCATGGTGAAGAGCGGGTATTTATTGGTTATTTATCAGCAGATGATCTTTCATCGGATAATATAGGTGCATTAATGATTGGTTTCAAGGGAGGGACAATATTTACAGTCACTTTAGATTCTGTTATCTGGGGTGGATTGTACATTAATTTTGATGCGAATGGCAATCTTCAAGCACTTACCCTTTTTGAAGGTATAATTCCCACTGGTCCTGAATCTGAAGTGCTTACAGGAATTTATATCGAAGAGGGATATTGCATAGGAACAGTTTCATATTCCGGCTGGGAAACAGGGTATTATCAGACAACTTATGAAGATGAATATGGAGTTACTCATACAGGCACGGTTTATGGATATAAATCAAAAGATTTATTAGTAGTTGTATGGAAAGCAACTACCACTGATGGTACGGATGAGGATGGTTATTATTTTAGAAAAACAACAATTACAGGAAACAAAGAGATTGAAAATTCCAATCAAAGTTTTGATGAATATGGTGCTAGCACAGGTCGTGTTTCTAAAAAAATTCCTACCCTTGATGGAACAATTACACGTACCTTTTATTCGTATGATCCTGAATTAACATACAAACTGCATGGCGATCCAAATGCACGCCAGATTTCATCAGGCTATAATCAGTTAAAAGAGATAAGTTATGATATAGCTTATCTTAATCCATCAGTTACAAATCCTTCTTTTGGTTTTGCGACAGAAATAAATATGCGGGAAAACGAGGAAATGGACGGCACAGCTGAGGAGATTCTTGGTAATACTGGTTGGTCATGGTTTGGTGAAGAATTAAACTATACATATACATATGAAAGTATAAAAGTTGAGTATACAGCTACATTTCCTGAAGATGATCCTGAAACTGCTATAAATGAAAATCTTTTACCTAGCAGTACCACTTCGTCTATAGAGACGAAGGTGAAAATCACTAAGTCGGGTGAATATGGAACTGTTGCTACTGCTACATATACACATTATAGCGAAGAAAAATATTATGATATGGATTATGACAGTGATGGAAGGCTGGTTAGTTATGTGCTTGAGACTCTTGAAACCCTGAAATATAAGGGCGGAAGTGCATGGACAAGCAGTGGTAATGTGGAAGGTTCATATCGTTTGGAAAATAAGGTTGAGCGTCTCTGGACAACTTATGATGATGATGGAAATGTAACAGGCTTTATGCAGTATGAGTGGTCAAGTCAAGCTCCCGATGCAGTTATTGAAAGAACACGTTCAGACATGCAGTATGACAAATACGGCAACCTTATCGGCTGGACAGATAATGTTCATGAAGTATCTCAAGAATGGGCAGATCGTGGAACTGAAAACTATCTTACAGATGCCGATGGAAACCTTCTTTATGATAAATCATACACACAATACGGTACTGCCCAATATAAATATGTGGCTGAATTAGGTAAGTATTTACAGTCATATTCAAGGGTTGAAACTTGGATTGATGGTTTCCTTGATAGTGTCTCACAAAGATGGAACAAAAAGTGGGATTCAATGGGCAATGCTACTGAGTATACGACTAAAACTATCACATACCACAAAGCAGGAGACTTAGAGACACGCTGGCTTGAGAGTGAGAATGGTTATGTAACGATGGACTGGGGCGAAGTACCTGAGGAGTATAGATATTCAGTAAGTGAGATGACATACAGTAATGTTAAATATAATGTGCTTGGCCTTATGGTTTCTTATGATTATTACCGGCCAAAACAGCATGATTATTTAATTGAAAAGGGATATCCACAATATACACCTACAGAATCTGGACATTATCCTACCGGAAACGGCACTATATCTTATTATGAGAATGGTCTTATAAAACAGACTTATGAATTTTATAGAATTAGCCATGGTTATACTCAGACATGGATAACACATCACTATGATGAATTTGGCCGCACCACACACACGGATACATATCAATATACAAAAGTATCCGGAGGCAAAGGTTCATCATCCAAGACTTATATTACATATACTACTGTTAATACGTATGATGTGGATAGTCGTCTTGTTGAAACTAAACAAATAAATTACACAAAGAGAGTAAAAGAAGATAGTGGGCATGGATGGGTTGTAAAACTTTTCGTTGTTATCGCTCTTATTATTATTACTATTGTAACTTGGGGTGCTGGAACTGGGCCAGGGGCTAGCCTTATGGCTGCAATGTTTGAAGGAGCGGCTTTAACTGCTGGGGTTGCTGCATATGGCTGTTTTGTAGCAATGACTGTTGCTATGGCTATAAGTTCATTGGGTGATATTATTGGTCAAGTTACTGGTAATTATGAGCTTGGTAAAACTATTAGCATGATTGGCAGTTTTGTTGGTGCTGTTGCACTTATGGTTGCAGGAGGACCCCTTGGAGTGGGCGCTGGTTTAATACTTATGGGTCAGGGATTTCAGGAATACGGAGCTATACAGGCATATCGAGGTAATTATGAAAGTGCTGCACTCTGGAATCTTATAGGTACCTGTTTCAAGGTAGTTGGTTCACTATATATGATGGGTCTAAGTTCTGCGGAAGTAACAACGGTTGTTGATGGTGTGGCAGAAACTACAATCAATACTACATTTTCTATGTCTAATCTTTCTTGGCAGGTTGTTGCGGGGAATGCAGGATACCTCATGACTTCATTTGCAAATTATTATGATGCAACGCATCTTTCTGAAGAAGAATTGCAGAACGGTGAGACAACAGGTTTCGGAGATGTATTTCGTATACTTGGTACAGCATTTGTCTTACTTACAGCAATTTTTGGTGTTTCTGATGCTAAGGATGGTATTGATGCTGCTGCTAAAAATCTTAAGCAGGCAGAAGCTACCGGCTCAATGGAGCAAATAATTGATGCAGAAGTTGATTATTGGGTTGCTATGGGGGATTCGGCTAACTTACTAGCCGGAGGTTCTTCTCTTGCTTCAGAAGGTTCAGCACAGGCTACTTTATGGAAGTTCTTCATGGATGGTGGAGCTGAGGGCGCATTGTCATCATTTGGTGCAAACATTGCTGCTGCATTTGTTAAAGGTGTTGTTAACTCTGTAGCCCGACAATTTTTTAGTGCATATATGACCGGTACTGTTGATCAGTTTGCTATGAATGAATATATAGGAACGTCTGCTCTGTTTGCCGGCTTGATGTCAGTATTCGGGTTCCTTGCACAAACAGCATTACAATCTGTTAAGCTTAATCAGGCTTCTTCGAATCTTCAGTCTGCAGCACGTGAGTTTGATGAAACGTTCTCAGAAGCCGCAGCGGCAAATTTAATGGAAGCTGCTGATAATTATACTGAAGCTTTAAATGCCTGGGATAACTTCTTTAGTGAATCACTTGAAGGGTCATTAAAAAGTATTACGGATACTTTCTTCGGTGATACTTCTCAAAGTTTTACAGAATTTATGAAACCGGCTAATTTGTTAAGCAGTCAGTTTTTTGGTTCTTTATCCTTGGGATTGCTTGATTATTTTTATTCATATGAAGACCACGGTATGGCATCCGTGATTGTTAACGCATTGGCTGGGTGGGCACTTGGAGTAATTTCAAGTATATTTGCCCCAACTACTACCGACACTCAAAATTTATCCCAAGAAAAAGCAAGTTTCCTTGAAGGGCTCAAAACCGAGGCCTTGGTATTAAATTTTATGCGTCAGGTTGTGCTTCCGGTTATAGTAGCAACCCTACAGGATGAAGTTGAAGTGGTTGATCCTGATACAGGAGAGAAGACAAAGAAACTTCAAGATAACTTCCTGTCAGCGTTTGTTGAAGGTATGTTGGGAGGTATGCTTGATTATAGAATACAGTATGTACAGCAGGAGATCACCAAATACAGTATTTACTTTGATTATGAAGACAGAGCACAAAAGGGTGATACAACTGCAAAAGAGGTTATTAGAAAAGCTAATGAACAAAATGTATTAGAAAAAGATTATTTTAGCTTTAGTAATGCTTTTGCTGCAATACTCGATGATGTCACAGGAATTACTAAAGTCCAAGGATTGGAAGGCGGCGCATTTTCAGCATTAATTCAGAATGGATATGATATAAAAGACGTTGTTGGTATTGAGCAGATTTATACATTATCTAAGGATAAGTACAACAGAAACACGACTCTTACGAATTTTATTGAAGGGTTGTTAAAAGTTTATGTGTCAGACAGTTCTTCTTATGAAAAGATGATGCAGGCATCAATTTTGGCTAGTGACTTCAAAACATCAATAATAAATGATGCTACGAAGAATGTTGAGACAAGCACAAAACTTAAAATGGATACAAATACTAAGGAAATATTAGGGGCTTTTGTTGGAAATATTGCATTTGAGAAATTAGACATAGCTCTTGCAAAAGGTGATTTATTAAGTATTGTCTCAGGTGCATCTTTGGCATTTAATGCGACAAATCAGATTTTCAATACGTTTGGAGAATTATTAATGTCTTCATCCAATGATAATCTCCTTATTGCCATAGAAAACTTTAATGCAGGTGTTGCAAAAGCGGGCGGACTTGAAAAGTTCACCAAGACTGATGCTTATAATCCTGCGCTTCAAGAGATAGTATCGTCATTGAAAATGACAATTATGGAAGTGGCGGGCAAACGAAGCCAGGATCTTCAGGTAATTTCTGATGATAAAACTGTTAAACTTACACAACCTGAAACTAATTTGATTCTCAGCCTTATACAAAATACGGCATTTGGTTCTTTAGATGAGGCATTGGCAAAAGGTGATCTGATGTCAATAATATCTGTCGCTGGAGGAATATTGGCGGGTGCAAAGAGTACTGTTGATACTTTTGGCCAGTTGTTGATTGAGTCCAGAATTATTGGCGGCGGACTCTTTGATGCATTGAAACTTACTGTTGATTCCGGAAGTAACGTTACCCATGAACAATTGATAAACTTGAACAAAGAGATTCAGACAACCCTTGTAAGTATAGTCCAGAGGGCAGCTGAAAATTTTGAAGTAACACTTAATGATAAGAGTATTGCTAAGTTGACACAAACTGATGTTGATGCCCTTGTTGGATTCGTTAAAAATACTGGATTTAGTTTATTGGATGCTGCATTGGCAAAAGGAGACCTTACCGCAATGGTATTAGGAACCAATATGGTATTCGGTTATGGATTAGGAGTTGTAAATGATTGGGGTTCACTATTAATCGCTGCATCGGATGACGGTCTGCTTAATGCTATTAATAATTTAAATTCTGAAATTGTAAAAGCAGGCGGACTTGAAAACTTTAGGAATGCTGATAATTATACTTCAACCTTAGAGCCGCTTGTTGAAGCTTTGAAGATTACTATTACAGGCATTGCAACAGGAACGTTAAATAAGAGTGAAGCAGAAATAACGGATATTGAAGTTGCTCTTAGTAATTTAATATACAACACAGCGTTTGGTAGCTTGGATGCCGCATTAATAGAGGGCGATATATTTGGAATTATTACCGGTGTAAGTAATTTAAAGAATGGAGCGATTTTTATTGCAAATGTTTGGAATACTCTTTTAACTTCATCTCCGAATGATCAGCTCCTTAATGCAGTTAATAATATGAACACTGAGATTACCAAAGCCGGTGGACTTGAGAACTTTAGGAATGCTGATAATTATACTTCAACCTTGGAGCCGATTGTTGAAGCTTTGAAGACTACTATAACTGCTATTGCAACCGGAACAGTCAATAAGGAAAAGGATCAGATAACCAATATTGAAAGCGCTCTTATGAATTTTGTATACAACACTGCATTTACTAAGTTGGATGCTGCACTGGTAAGTGGTGATCTTTTAGGAATTATTACAGGTGTAGGCGGTATACTGAATAGTGCTGTAGGAGTTGCAAGTGTATGGAAGACATTATTAACTTCATCTCAGGATGGACAGCTCCTTGATGCTGTTATTAACATAAACACTGAAATTACTAAAGCAGGCGGACTTGAGAAATTTATCAGAACTGACAACTATGATTCTGTAGTAGGAAAGCTTGTTGATGCTCTTAAGACTACTATAACAGCTATTGCAACTGGTACAAGTGGTAAGGTCGATATAACCGATATTGAAAGTGCTTTGATAGATTCAGTATATAACAAGGTATCCGGTGTATTAGATACGACATTAGTTGAGGGCGGACTTTTAGGCATAGTATCAGATATAGGCGGTATATTTAATTATGCGATAGGAATTGTCAGTACTTCGGATATATTTAAAAACCAGACGTTTAGCGTCACTATTGACGGTAATCAGGTTACTATGACCGCCGGAGAGATTTTAGACAAAGCGGTTGCAAACTTTAATGGCTCAGAAAATGAGAAGGCTAATTTTGCTTTTACTGTTACGAAGATGCTTTCACATTTAGTAGAACAAAAGAATACTGTTATAAAGAAGATAAGTGCGCTTGAAGCATCGTCTGTGGCAGACAAGGATATGCAGTTAAGCCTTCTCAATCTTGAAGTAACCATCATTGATGCACAGGCCATTGCATTATCACAAGTAACAGGATTAACAAGTATTGAGGGATTAGCAGGTGCAGTGGTTACGGGAATGATTAATATATTAAAGAATAGCACTCTATTCCAGCAAGAGATTACGGCTACTATTGACGGCAGTCAGATTAAGATAACCGGAGGAGCTATACTGGAACAATTTGCTGCAAGAAGTACGGATAGTCTACAAAAACTTAATGTGGTCTCTAGTGTTGCACATAGTATTGGTGTCTTATTAATAGAGAGAGAAGCAGGTATTGAAAAACTTGCCAGTATTACGGATTCAAAAGACCGCATGGAGGTTCAGATTAGTAATGCTCTGATTGATGCACGTCTCATTGGATTTTTAAGTGTTGATTCATGGGTCGATATGGCCAGTGTACAATCAGCATATACAAAAGGTGTTATTAATACATTTATATCATTGGTAGGTTCTATAGAGGGTTTTGGTGCCACTTTTGATACCAAAATGGGTAATATTTCTGCAGGAAAAATACTTGAGCAGTTTGCTTCAAATTATAAGGGTGAGGATTCTCAGCAAAAACTAAGTGTGATATACACTGTTGCGCAAAGCATTGGAGCATTATTAATAGAAAAACAAGCTGGAACTGAAAAGCTTGCAAGCATTACGGACGTAAAGAGCCGTATGGAGGCTCAGGTTAGTAATGCATTTATTGATGCGCGTATAGCCGGGTTTGCAGGCATCGAGTCATGGATTGATATGGCAAGCGTAGAAGCAGTATATAATAAAGAAGTTATTAGTGCTTTTGTTGCCGGCGTGGCCTCAATTGATGGTTTTGATACTATGTTCGGAAATAAGACCGCAGGCCAGATATTAGAGAAATTTGCTGAGAATTTTATAGGTAAAGATTCTAATCAAAAGATTAATGGAGTGTTACTGGTTGCTCATATTCTTGTGGGAGCAATTGTACAGAAGGCAGAATCTGCTGAGAAGATGCAACAACTTAGGGGAATGCTAAATGATCCTAATGTAATGCAGTCGGTCAAAGATAATGCACGGGTTGAGATCGAGTCCCTAACATTAGCAGATGCTTTACTTGATGCACGCATGTCAGGTTTCTACGATATTACTTGGTCCAATATAAGCGGCTTGCAGGAAAAATTGATGGAAAATTTTGTCATGAAGGCGCAGCAGATTACAAACTTTAATGAGCAGTTTATGATTGCAGCTGACGGAACCATTTCAGCACGTTTAGAGAAACTGCAGCCAACACTGGCCGCGTATAAACAACCTACTTCCATAGGAATGGATAAGGTTTTTCAAATTGAGGGTGGTCTTAGGGTAATAAAAGCGGGAAGCCAGGTTGCTTTCTTTGAAAATCCTGATGGAAGCATATCCTTTAAAGGAGACCAGACTGTTGTTGATAAGCATGGCGTTGTACATATAGGAATGGTACTCGTTGATATGGTTACAGGCAATGAAGTTTTTATTGAGGAAAATTCCCAGTTGCAGGCGTTAGGTGATCAGCTTGTAATTTTAAACGGGACCGGGTACTCAATAGATAAGTTTGCTTTAGCCGACAACACTGTTTCTTTTGCAAAGAGCGGCGAAGGCACGGCACAAACTAGTGGTGGCGGTTTAAATCATATTAAACTTACATCGGAAAATGGCCAACTCTTCATTGACGAAGGCTGCTTCTTCGGCATTCAGAATAACCAGTGGGTAGTACGTAACAATGATGTAATTTATACAGACGAAGATACAACAATTACTTTAGTCTTATTAAATAATATAACACACACAATTGGGCCTAAAGGCGGCGGAGTGATATTAAATGGTGCATTTTTGTCTGAGGGAGGATTTACAAATAATTCATATAATGTTTCAGGTGTTGTTATAAATGAAAAATTAACTGTTGTTAAGGATAAAGATGGACTTTATAGCTTAAATAGTGAATGGATGGAGTTTGATACAATTCATAAGCTAAAGAGTGATGTGACAATAAAAGGCATAACATATACGAAAGGATCATCACTTGGTTGGGAAGACGGCAAATTAGCATTTACCGATGCATATACGGATATAAAAGTAATGGGATCGGATAATATTGAACGTACATTAAGAGCACACTTCCATAATGATGAACTGAGTGCAATAGATAAGAGCACCACAGTAAGCTGGGATAATTTTAAGACATTCACATTAGCAAAAGATACAGAGCTTTTAGGAATGACATATGTGGGTGGAAAACAGCTTGGTTGGGAGAATGGCAAATTAGCGTTTACCGAT
>QMSR01000021.1 GCA_003649695.1 Thermoplasmata archaeon | reverse complement strand
TTTTATTATTTATATTTCTGAATTCTTTTTTAGTGGTGAATGGGCAGCATGGGCTCTGGGTGGAGGTGGGTCTGCCGGGTCTCGGGCCCATGTGGAGTGGGGGGCACCCCGTTTTCGTGCAGGGGATGTGGCACAGCGTGAAGGTTTCTGGGGTGGACCCCGATCTGGGCGTCGAGCTTGAGCTTGATGCCGGGGGCGGCGAGTACGGGAAGTACGTATGGGCGTACAACGGCACCTTCCGGGAGGAGACTCACGGCGGCTTCTACATCAAGGAGGATTTGTGTTCTGCCTCCGGAGACACCCTGATCTTCCACGTGGGCCTGGACTGGAGGACGCCGCTGGGCAACTGGACCCTGACAGTGAGGAACGGGGCGGTGGAGGAGGCCTTCGAGGTGGTCGTCGTTCAGGCGGAGTACCACGCAACGGTGCAGAAGGCAGACGTCACCCTCTGGCAGGAGCCCTTTACCGAGGGGGCGATCATGGCCGGGATGCCTGCCATGACGATCAGGAACAACGGGAACATCTTCGTCAGGCTCGAGGTCCACTTCTCCCGGTGGGAGGAGAACTTCCTGGTGAACCTGGACAGGGACACCCTGGGGCCCGGGGACTCGGCCAGCCTCAGGGTAGGCTTCCGCTTCCCCAGCTGGAGGCCCATGAGGACCGTCGTCACCGGGAGGGTGGACGTGATCCCCGTGGGCTTCGTCGAGAGCCCTGGGGCATTCAACGTGTTCACGACGCAGACCTTCATGTTCGACGTCCACCTGAACGTGGGGCACAGCGGTTATGAGCTCTTGGATCTCGACCTCTTCCAGGTGGAGTACCCGCCGATCGTGCAGCTTTACCTAGGGAAGGTCAGGGACGTCCCCGTGTACCTGACCGGGAACTGCACCGTCACCGTCACGGTCCACGGGGAGGGCGTGAGCATCGTCAGGACGTCCATCGACGGTGAGGAGTTCAACGTGTCCGCCCAGGTAAGGCTCGAGCCAGGAAACATGAGCACCATGCTCATCTCGGTCAGGCCCCTAGCGGGCGTGGAGGAAGGGAAGATCAGGATTCACCTGGTATCGGAGTTCGAGGTCAGGGATGTGGTGATAAAGACGAAGCTGAAGAAGCAGCCAACCGGGTCGCCGCCCGAGGGCGGCGAAAGGCCCTACGGGCTCGCGGTCATTCTGGCGCTGCTGGCCGCCTTCGCCCTCTCCCTCTGGTGGTCTAAGAGGAGACCGAAGGCAGGTAGGGGAGGACAAAAATAACACCAAGCGTTTTGGGTCAAGAGGGAGGGGGATGAGGGGGGTCTGGGCCGTTCTGTTACTGTTCCTCCTCGTCGGCTCGGTTGCGGCCCAGACCGCCGTGCTGAACGTGAGGCCTAGCTTCATGGACATCTTCGTCAGGTCCTCCGGGGGATTAGTGGAGGTCGTGGTGGACGCTCTAGACTACAACTCATTCGAGGACATTGTGAACGTGACTCTCCGCCTGGACTCCGGGAACAGGTTCGAGTACCGGCAGTTCCCCGACCCCCACAGCATCGAGGTCATAGACTCCTTCACCGCGGACTCCAGCATCTTCGTCCCCAATAGGAGCTACGTCGAGAGGTACATCTACAACGTGGACTATCTGGACAAGTGCGCCATACGCATCCACTTCTTCCTCTACCCTTACGGAGGGGGGGCCTACCTCATAATCTTCGACAGGAGCGGGGAGGAGGCGGTGGCGGAGCTCATGTACCTCAGCACGGGGGCCATCGTGGTCTCCGGACCCAGGCCTATCCATTTCCCCATCATCCTGCTCTCCCTCCTCTTCGCTGCTGGCAGCATGGCCGTGAAGTACCACAAGGTCTCCGAGCTATCGAGGGCGAGACCAGTCTTGAGGCCCGAGCTCAATAGGTACTTCAGGAACACGCTCCTCGCCCACCTCCTAGCCTCCTTCCTCACCGCGTGGACCATACTGTCCTTCGCAGTCCTCCTATTCCTCAACATCCCCATCTTCCCCGGCTGGTTCCTCTCCATGACCGCCGCCGCCGTTAAGAACGCAATCCAGGCGCTTTTCCTGCTCATGGTGACCTCCATTCCAGTATTCCTCGTGGAGTGGCGGCCATGGGGGAGGTGGAGGTACCCGACCATGGCGCTCATGGCCCTCTGGGCGGGCTCCCTACTCTACACAGTGCACCAGTTCGGCTACCGGCTTACGGCACAAACGATCCCCTTCTACGCCCTATTCGCCATCCTCCTGGCCTCCCTGGGCCTGGAGTTCTCGGCGAAAGATGTACGCTTGGCGGAACTTCGCCCCTTTGGCTCATCCTACAGGAAAAAATTCATTAAATGAAATCAATATATCATAATTAGTTATGAGGGTCGCGATAATCGTAATCGCGATCCTTCTGATCACGGGCCTCTCCTCGGCCCAGCCCTGGTCGGACACTCAACCCGTGAATAGCAAATTTCACTATGCGGCCGTGTATTACGGTCAAATAACTGCCTTCATGAACGCCGACTTCTCCAAGGACCCCCATGACATCTACATACTGGCCAACGTTACCGACGTAACAACGGCGTCGCCCATACTCCAGAGGATGATGGCGTCGGGCAAGAAGGTCTTCCTGTACTTCGACAGGGTGGAGGACTCGACCAGTTATGCGTATGGGGCCCTCTTCGCCCACTTCTACCCGGACGTGGACAGGTTCAAGGGGGCCGTCGAGTGGTTCATAGACTACGTCGCCGGGGAGAACGACGCCGGGACCCCTCTGGGCACAGGCGTCTTCTTCGACGAGGTGGAGCCCGTGTACTATAACCCCTCGGGGGACGCCGAGCAGGAGAGGGCCTTCGAGCACACCCTATGGGAGGTCATCTCCTACGCCCACTCCAAGGGCCTGGAGGTCTTCATAAACGGCGTCAGGTACTACGCCTCCTTCGGCGACTGGTACCTGTGGGAGAGCTTCGCCACCACCTGGAGCGGCGACGTGAATTCCCCCACCTACAGCATCGTGGACTTCTTCGCTGGCACCGCCGGCTCCGAGGACCTCAAGACCTGGATTGCCACGTGGGAGAAGTGGTATTACCTCTACTCCCACGGGCTCATGCATAAGGTCATAGGGCACTCGTACATGGACATCAGCAACAGGGACTGGGTCGAGTATGCCTACCTCATGGCCATGGCCCTCGGCCTGGGCGGTCTCGCCTTCGGCTACGCCAACAACCTGGCCGCCACCGGCTGGGAGCTGCCTGCAGTACCAGCCGGCATCACCTTCTACCGCTACGTCGACTACGACTCCGGCATCCTGGCCTTCGTCTCAACCAGCGTCCTCGCCATGATAGACGTACATCAGTCCGCCGCGGACAACACACCGCACTACTACGTGCAGTACGCGGACGATTACACCTCCCTAACGGCCTGGTACAAGGTGCTGGACGCCAGCTTCGACGACTGGGACAGCTCCAATTCCGTAATCAGGACCGTGACGGACGAGTCCATGGACGTGGAGATTGTCGAGCTGGCGGATGCCTGGATCTACGGCTACGCGTACTTCAAGATCAAGGTGAAGTCCTCCTCGGACCCCCGATACAACGTCTACCTCTTCATAGACTCCGACAAGGACGTGAGCACGGGGGTCCAGAAGTGGAGCTGGGGCGGGTACATCGGGCACGGGACGGAGCCCTCGATAGGGGCTGAGGTGATGCTGGAGTACTTCGGCTCCACCGACGGGGTCAGGGTCTTGTTCAGCACCAGCACCGACGGTAGCTGGAGCTGGGCGGACGTGTACTCGCTCGACGCCATCGGTGAGGGGGCCTCCTACTACGACTCGGCGAACGGCTACCTCTACCTGGAGTTCAGGGTACCCTACGCCCTCATAGGCTCTACGGACTTCAACTACCTCGTGGTGGGGACGGGGACCAACTACGACTACGAGCCCGGAAACGGGGATAACGTCTGCGACGGCACCTACAATCACGCCCTATCGGAAGACCAGATGCCCTCCTTATCCTTCGTCTCGAGGGGCATCGACCTGCACGACTCCCGCAGGTGGGACAGCATAACGATAAGCAACGGAGGCTCCCCGGTCGGGCTCGTGAAGATGTTCGCCCCCAAGGGGCTGAGCGTCTACGCGAACTATTCCGGAACCCACACCTCCCTGACCGAGGTATCCTCTCCTGCCGAGGTCGAATCAACCACGGATAGCTACTACGCGGAGGAGGTCGAGGCCTCCGGGGCCCCAGAGGCGACGTACCACGTGGTCTACGACGTCGTCTACATAAACTCGGCAGCCCCTAAGGTCACGATCCTGCTCAACGACCCGACCAGCGACTCCCCGCCAGTCCCGTTCCTGCTCCTGATCGCCCTGCCCGTCCTCGCAGCGCTGCTGAGATCAGCAGGGAAAAGACGATGACCGGGCCCGCCACCGAGTGCACCGTAGAGGCGACGGAGTAGTCTAGAACGCCCAGGATGGCCACCAGCAGCAGCCTCCCCAGGTTCAGGGGAAGCCAGAAGATCGAGAAAAGGATTCCGTCCCTCGGTCCGGAGACCGCCGTGACCAGCTGCAGCGTAAGGAGGAAACCGACGATGCCCGAGCAGGACCAGTCGACGATCATGATCCTGTCGCCGACGAGCACGACCGTCCCCTCCGCCCTGGCGGCCACTCCCAGGGATCGGAGGAAGTGCACGAGACCGGCACGCATCGCGGTGGCCAGTGGGGCGCCCAGGGGGGCGAGGAGGCCCGCTTCGGCGAGGAGCTGGATTACCCCAACGGAGGAGGCCAGGAGGATCCTTGCCGCCTCCCTCTTTTCGAGGCCCCCGATGGCGGTGTAGGCGAAGAGCAGGGCGGGCATGAAGGCGAGTCCGCTGAGCCACGCGGACGCCCCTGTGGCGAAGATGGCTACGGAAGCGGCAAGGAACAGCGGCGCCAGGATCCTCCTCCCGCCCTCCCTGAAGAGGAGGGTCATCGCCGCGAGGGAGAGCAGGAAGAAGGGGTTGCTCGCGGACGGCATGGAGCCCAGGAAGAGGTACTCCAGGGTGAGCTCGGTCAGGAGCGCCAGGGTGAGGAAAGAGAATAAAGTGGCTACGCCCTTTTGCACGATGTGGGAATGAGGCCCAGGTATAAGATCCTGGAGCACACGGCCGACGTGGGGATCGAGGTGGAGGAGGAGGGCCTGGAGAGGGCCCTGGAGACGGCCGTCCTCGCCATGTTCGACCTCATGTTAGACCTGGAAAAGGTCGAGCCGAAGGAGGAGAGGGTGGTGGAGGTGGGGGGCGAGGACCTGGGCGACCTGGTGGTCTCGCTGCTCGAGGAGTTCCTGTTCCTCCTGGACACCGAGGGATTCGTTCCCCGCGAGGTCAGGGTGCTGGAGCTCTCGTTGGACCCGCCCAGGGTCAGGGTAATGGCCCGCGGGGAGAGGGCCGACCCACGGAGGCACGGCATTCACCTGGAGGTGAAGGCCGTAACCAGGCACATGCTCGAGGTAGACCCAAGGGGCAGGCTGAGGATCCTCTTCGACGTCTAATCGATGTGGATTGCTGGCCTCAGGGGCAGCGCGTTCCCGGCCCTGGGGGAGTCCGAGTCCTCCTCCCTCTCCACCACGATCTCCAGTCCCGTCCTCCTGGAGAGGTACTCCCTGGCGCCCTCGATGAGGGCTATCTCCTCCCCCTGATCCGGAACCCTTGTGGGCACCTCGTACCTCCTCTTCCGGATCATGGAGGCGATGCGGAAGGCCTCAGCCCTGAGCTCCCTGGGCACCCCCTTGGCGGCCTCCTCGGGCCTCGCCCCCTCGGAGACCCTGGACAGGAACTCCCTCTTCCACCCCGCAGCCACGATGATCCTGGCCCTCCTGCCGCCCCCGAGCACCCTGATCAGGTCCCTGAGGTCCGCCTCGAGCCCCATGACGGCGTCCTCCATCTCCTCGTCCTCCGGGTACCTCGTCCCGGGACCGGGCCACCGCTCCAGGGAGACGAAACCCTCGTTGCCGAGCCTGTGCCAGAACTCCTCGGCGATGTGCGGTATGATGGGCGACACGGCCCTCAGCCAGTCCGGGGCCACCTCCCTCAGGAGGACCAGGGCCTCGCCCCTACCCCTGCGCTCCGACACGTAGTCCAGGTCGTCCAGGACCGCCTTCACGAGCTCGAAGGCGAAGTTCCTGATCTTCATCTGGGAGAAGGCCTTCTCCGCCGCTTCGAGGTGCCCCCAGAACCTGGAGATGAACCACCTCCTGATGTGGGGGTCCACGCCCCCCTTGGCGGCCATGGAGTCCTCGAGGTACGAGACCATCTTCTGCAGCATCCCCCTGGCCCTGGCCACCTCCTCCTCCCTCCAGTCCAGGACCGAGTCTGGGTTCGCGGCGAAGGCTATGTAGAAGCGGAAGAGGTCTGCCGAGTACCTCCTGGAGATGTCCCTGAGGAGGATGACGTTCCCCTTGCTCTTGCTCATCTTCGCCCCCTCCCTGATGAGGACCTCCAGCAGGGTGATCGCCCTGGGCCAGTGCTCCCTCGGGAAGATGGCCGTGTGGTGGAAGAGGAAGAAGGAAAGGTGGTTGCTGATGTGCGGCGTGCCCGTGTTCCTGAGGTCCACGGGGTACCAGTAGAGGAACTCCCTCCTCATCTCCTCCAGGACCCCCTCCGGGATCCCGCTCCTGCGGGAGACCTCGCCCGCGTCCCCCTCGCCGAGGAAGACGTAGTCGAAGACCTCCGGTATCAGCTTCTCCTTCCCGATCCCCTCCCTCCTGATGATGTGGGCGATGGTGTAGAAGGCCATGTAGATGGTGCTGTCGCTGAGGCTCTCGATGACCCACCTCCTGTCGAAGGGCAGCCTGGTCCCCAGGCCCCTGAGCCTCGCGCACGGCCTCCTCTCGAGCCAGTCTATCACGTCCAGGAAAGCCTTCCTGTACTTCTCCGGGAGGATGGTCATCTCCCGGACCAGCTCCCTGGTCCTCTCCTTCCACCAGGGGACCGAGTAGTCGATGAACCACTGCCCCGTTATCCTGGCCACTATGATCTTGCCGCCCGAGCGGCAGAAGGCCTTCCTGTTCAGCTCGTAGAAGATGAAGGCATTGCCCTCGGATATGAGCCAGTCCCTGACGGCCTCCTTGGCCTCCCGCACCGGGAGGCCGTCGAACCTGTCATCGGGTACCCTAAGGACGCCGTTGTAGTACTGCTGCTTGTAGACGAGCTCCGTAGCCTCCTCCAGCCTGGGATCCCTCTGGTCCCTGATCCCCATCTCCCTCATCACGACCTCCGCGTGGTGGCCCTCGACCCCGGGCACCTCTATGATCTTCCTCATCCTCACCTCCTCCATGATGGAGGGGTCGAGGCCGTACCTGGTCAGGAGGGAGGGGTCCCTCTCGAGGTCCCAGAGGGCGGCCAGGTCGTAGGGCGCGTCGCTGGGCTCCGAGTACACGATGCCCGTGGCTACGTCCGGGTCCACGAACTCCGCCGGCAGCACGGGTATGACGTCGCCGAGGGGCGTAACGACCCTCCTGCCCAGGAGCTCCTCACCCCTGACGCCCTCCCTCAGGACCTCTAGGTCCTCGCCCGGGTGCTGGTGCTGGAGCTTGACGAGCGCCTCCTTGGTTACGTAGATCTTCTTGCCCTTGAAGCGGACGAGGACGTGCTCGGCCTCTGGCCTCACCCACATGTTCGTCGCCCCGAACAGGGTCTCGGGCCTCAGGGTGGAGGCCACGAGGTACTCGTCCGTCCCCTCGATCCGGAACAGGATGGCCGTGTACTCCACGATCTCGACGGGGTTCACGTCCGCGTCCTGGATGTCGTCCTCCCCCTCCGGCTGCCTGTGGAGGAGGCAGTAGGTGACGTAGTGGTCGCCCCGCGTGATGAGGCCCAGCTCCCTGAGCTTCCCGTACTGCCACTCCACGAAGGCGTTGTAGACGGGCTCCCCGGTGTGGAACCTCCTCCTCCAGTCAATGGAGTACCCGATGGCGTCGAAGTCGGCCATCATCTTGGAGGCGAAGTAGGTCGCGAGCCTCAGGGGGTCCTTGAAGCTCTCTAGGATAGCGTCCACGTCTGCGCCCTCCCCCTCGTAGAGCTCGATGTAGTGCCTGTAGTCGGAGATGACCCTCTCGTCGCCCATGGCGATGCGCTCCGAGAAGGCCAGGATGGGGGTGCCCGTTATGTGGAACGCCATGGGGAAGAGGACGTTCTTCCCCTTCAGCCTCCAGTACCTGGCTATGATGTCCCCGATTGTGTACGCCCTCCCGTGCCCGATGTGCAGGGGGCCGTTGGAGTAGGGGTAGGGGACCGTGATGAAGAACTTCTCCCTGGAGGGATCGGGGGAGGGCTCGAAGGCCTTGCTCTCCCTCCAGGCCCTCTGCCACTTGGCCTCTATGTCCCTCAGCCAACCGAGGAAGTCCGCCATCCTGAGGACTGCATCCGAGCCAAGCCTTTAAGCATTAATCGTTAGGGTTAAGGGTGGAAAGGGGTTGAGACGCCGGTGGACCCGTTCTCCATCTTCCCGTACGAGCCCAGGCCCATGCAGGGCGAGCTCGTGGCCAGCCTCCACCGGCTCTTCCTCGCGGGGGGAAGGGCCATAGTCGAGGCGGGCACGGGGTTCGGGAAGACGGTGGCTGCCCTGGTCCCCGCGGTCTCCGCTGCCAGGGAGCTGGGGAAGAGGGTCGTCTACGCCACTAGGACCCTCTCCCAGCAGAGGCAGGTGATGGTGGAGCTGAGGAGGATAGCCGAGAGGGAGGAGGTCTTCGGCGTCGCCCTCCAGGGGAGGTCCCACCTCTGCCCCTACGTCTTCGAGGACAGGGAGCTGAGGAACGGGACCCCCGAGGAGCTCTCCAGGTTCTGCTCCAGGATGAGGAAGGAGGGAGACGAGTACTACAACAACCTCCTCCTGCACAGGGACGAGGCCATCGCCTTCCTCCGCACCCTACCCATGCCGGAGGAGGTCCTCGCCTGGGGGATGGAGAGGAGGATCTGCCCCTACGAGCTCCTGAGGGAGGCCCTGGGAGAGGCCCTGGTGGTGGCGGTACCCTACAACTACTTCCTCAGCCCGAGCATTAGGCCCAGGCTCCTGGACTCCATGGGGGTCTCGGAGGAGGACGTGATCCTCATCGTGGACGAGGCCCACAACCTCCCAGACTTCGGTAGGGAGCTGCGCTCTGCCAGGCTCACGACCTGGACCCTCAGGGCCGCGTCCTCGGAGGCGGAGAGGAACGGGGTCGTCCTGCTCCGGGGAATCCCCGCGGCCGACCTGGCCTCCGCCCTCGAGGTGGTCATGCACTCCCTGATGGAGGAGCTGGTGGAGGAGGAGGACGCGGTGGTCCCCCCGGGTGAGGTGGAGTCCAGGCTCGGCAGGCTGCTGGGGGTGAACAGGACGGAGCTCGCCTACATGGCGGTCCAGCTCTACGAGGCGGGGGAGGCCATCGCCGCCCAGAGGCTGAAGGAGGGCAAGCTGCCCAGGTCCTACCTCAGGTACCTGGGGGCCTTCCTAGAGCACTGGATGGGGGCCCGGGAGGAGGACCTCATCCACATCGTCGGGGTCGAGGGAGGGAGGCCGTACCTGGAGGTCTACGCCCTCGACCCCGCCAGGGGGCTCCTCGTCCTGAGGGAGACCCACGCCACCCTCCTCATGTCCGGGACCCTGAGGCCCCTGGACGTCTTCGCCGAGGAGACCGGCCTCCCGGACGCGGAGACCCTCTCACTCCCCTCCCCGTTCCCCAGGAGGAACCGCCTCGTGATCTACGACCCGAGCGTGACCACCAGGTACGAGGTCCTGAGGAGGGACCCCAGGATGGCGGAGGAGATCGCCCACAGGGTGAGGAGGATCCTGGACGAGGTGGACAGGAACGCCGCCGTCTTCTTCCCGAGCTACGACCTCCTGAACCGGATCTGGCCCATGGTGGGGATCCCCGGGGCCTACGTGGACGACGGATCCCTGGGCCAGGCGGAGCTCATGCGGATGTTCACGGACTTCCTGGAGGGAGGGGGAGTCCTGGTCTCCGTCGCCGGTGGGAGGCTGGCCGAGGGCATGGACTACCCGGGAACGAAGCTGGAGCTCGTGATCCTCGTGGGCATACCCTATCCGAAGCCCACGGCCAAGGCCAGGGCCATAGAGAGGTACTACAGCGACAGGGGGAAGAACGGCTGGAGGCACGCCTTCGAGGCCCCGGCGGCGAGGAGGATGCTGCAGGCGATTGGGAGGCTCATCAGGAGCGAGAGGGACAGGGGGGTGGCGGTGATCCTGGACAGGAGGGCCGCGCGCTTCCGCCGCTACATAGGGGAGATGCTGAGGAGCACGAGGCCCTGGGAGGCCGCTAGGGCCTTCTTCTGATCACTCCTCCTCCAGGGGCTCCAGGCCGCCCGTGGTGTCGATCTCGGAGGAGAACTCCTCCCTGAGGTCCACGAGGATCTGCTCCAGGACCTCCTCCAGGGACCCCCGGAACTCCCTCTCCCCTCCCAGCGGGGTCCAGACTAGGGCCCTGTACTCCCCGTCCTCCTCCTCGATCTCTATCTTGGCGACCTCCTCGTACTCGTCGATCACGGAATCGTGAGGCCCTCCTCCTATATTAATTCATTTTTCCGAGCATCCTCTTCAGCGAGTTCCTCAGGGCCTCCACGGCCTCCCTGTGCTCCTCGACCCCCCTGCTCTCGACGACCCTCCAGGCCTTCTCCACGAACCAGAGGGCCTCCTCGACGTGCATCCCCCTCATGTAGTAGCCCGCGAGGCTGAGGAGGGCCCTGACCTCCCACTCCGGGAGCCCCTTCCTCTCGGCCAGGTCCAGGGCGGCGTAGTAGGCGTCCAGCGCCATGAGCCCCTCCCTCAGGTCCCCCAGCATGATGTAGGTGTTGCAGGCCTCGTCGTGCATGCCGGCGTGCTGGAAGCTTATGCTGGCCTGGATGAGCATCCCCTCCCCCCTCCCCCTCAGGCCGGCCTCGAAGTACAGGAGGCCCAGCTCCCTCTCGTAGAAGGCCCTCTCACCCGGCCCCCTGGAGGCGGCGATCTTATCCAGTAGCTCCTTGGCCCTCCTCTCCAGCTCCCTGTCCACGCTCTCCCTTACCCTTTCCCCTTTAAATCCTTACCGTTATCAACTAAGTGCCCCTTTCCTAACGGGATGGAGCACCCGGTAAGCTCCCGGATCCCCGACTTCCTCAGGCTCTCGCCCCCGGGGAGGGTGACCGTGAGGAGGATCGGGGACATGGTCGACTTCTTCCGGGACAGGGAGGAGGCCCGCCGGAGGTCCGATGAGGTCGTGTACAGGGTCTTCGCCCCGGCGGCCTCCCTGCACCTGAACTACGCCCTAACGGTCATAGAGCCGGGGGACGTCTCCGGGGAGCTCTTCATGACCAAGGGCCACTACCACGTGGAGCCGGAGCCGGAGGTCTACGTGGCCCTCAGGGGGAGGGGCCTCATCCTGATGCAGCGCTCCGGCATGGTATCCTGGAGGAGGATGGAGCCGGGGACCGTGGTCTACGTCCCCCCCGGCTGGGCCCACAGGACCGTGAACGTGGGTGACGAGCCCTTCTCCTTCCTTGCCGTATTCAGCCCCAGGGCCGGCCACGACTACGACCGCGTTCTCAGGGAAGGGGGCTTCGCGAAGCTGGTCCTCCGCAGGGGGGAGGGTTATGAGATAGTGGATAACCCGGACTACAGGGGCCCCCTCGAGGAGGCGGACATCGTGATGGCCACGGGGGTCTTCGACATCCTCCACCCCGGGCACCTGGCCTACCTGGAGGCGGCCAGGAGGCTGGGCAAG
>QMSR01000020.1 GCA_003649695.1 Thermoplasmata archaeon | reverse complement strand
CCCATCCCGTGGATGAGGTGCTCGCCCGTCTCCTGGTTTATCTCCACCTTGATGCTGGGGTCCGCCTTCGCGATGAACCTCAGGACCTCGATGAGCCTCGGCAGGTCCCTGGGGTTCTTGGCCTCGATGCTCATCGTTACCACGGGCTCGGAGTAGTGCTTCAGGGGCTCGAAGGGCATGACACCCTCCCTGTCGGAGATGGTAGAGCCCGCGATGGCGTCCCTTAGGCCGGTGACGGCGAAGATGTTCCCCGCGGTGAGGCTCTTGACGGGGATCCTCTCGGGACCAACCATCATGGCGAGCTGCTGGATCCTGTACTTCCTCCCGCCCATGCCGCTGATGTAGAGCTCCTGCCCCTCCCTGAGGGTCCCGGAGAAGAGGCGCCCGACGGCGACCTCCCCGGCGTGGGGGTCGATGATGATCTTCGTGACCATCCCCATGACGGGGCCGTCGGGGGAGCAGGCCAGCATGGCCTTGCCCACGTCGCTCTCCAGGTCCCCCTTCCAGATCTGCGGTATCCTGTAGCGCTGGGCCTCGACCGGATTCGGGTGGTGCTTGACGACCATGTCCAGGACCACGCGGTGGAGGGGTATCTTCCTGGCTAGCTCCCTCTGCCCCTCGGGCCCCTTGGAGACGAGTTCGTAGATCTCCTTGAAGGTCACCCCGGTCTTCTGCATGAAGGGCACCGAGATGGCCCACTTCTGGTAGGCGCTCCCGAAGGCGACGCTCCCGTCCTCCACCCTGACCTGCCACTCCTTCTTGAACTCCGGAGGGGCGTAGCGCTTGATGAGCTGGTTCACGTGGTTCACGATCTTGGCCAACCTCCTCTGCATCTCGGGGAGCTCCAGCTTCAGCTCGTTGATGAGGCGGTCGACCTTGTTCACGAAGAGCACAGG
This sequence comes from Thermoplasmata archaeon, assembly GCA_003649695.1. GTDB lineage: Archaea > Thermoplasmatota > Thermoplasmata > Thermoplasmatales > B87-G9 > B87-G9. The sequence goes on along the minus strand of QMSR01000020.1, from coordinate 10,901 downwards.
CTTCACCCTCTCCGTCAGGGCCTGCCTCAGGACCGTCTCCGTCTGGGGCATGACGCCCTCGACGGCGCAGACGACGAGGATCACCCCGTCCACGGCCCTCATTGCCCTGGTCACGTCGCCGCCGAAGTCCACGTGTCCCGGGGTGTCCAGGAGGTTGATCAGGTACTCCTCCCCCTCGTACTCGTGGACCATGCTGGCGGCGGCGGTCTGGATCGTGATCCCCCTAGCCTGCTCCTGCTCGTCGTAGTCCAGGAAGAGCTGCTTGCCCGCCATCTCCTCGCTGATCATCCCGGCGCCGGCGATCAGGTTGTCCGAGAGGGTCGTCTTTCCGTGGTCTATGTGGGCCACAGTCCCGATGTTCCTGATCCTCTCGGGCTTGAGCATTATCCTCTGGGCTTTCCTTATGTTTTCCTCTCTTCTGCCCATGTCGCTCCCCCCTTAATTTTCAATACAATAAAAAACTACCTTGAAGACTCCGCTATCCTCTCTACCTCCAGCTTCTTGGAGACCGCGTAGCTGGAGGGGTCTCCCCTGGCGGCGGCCATGATCTCCTCCGCCAGAAGGACGTAGAAGGGCTTGGGGTTCCTGAAGGTCTTGTTCATGGCCCCCACCACCATGTTCCTGAGGGCGACGTCCACCCTCCTGGAGGGTGAGACATCCACAGCCTTCGGCACGTAAATGCCTCCCAGCTTGAGCCTCGTGATGTCCTCCCGTGGGGAGGCGTTCTGGATGGCGTCCACCAGGACCTGGATGGGGTTCTTCTTCGTCTTCTTGTTTATGTATTCGAAGGCGAGCTTCACCATCTTGTAGGCCTTGCTCTTCTTCCCCGTGTACTTCTCCGTCCTCATGAGGTTGTTTATGAGTCTCTCCACTATGTTCAGCTTCACCTTCCCCATGTACTCCCTGGCGTGCCTGCCGTGGGTGTGGGGAACGAAGATGGGCCTGAGGTTGATGTAGTCCTTCAGCCCCGGGTCCTTGACCACGACCTCGGTCGGGTCCCACTTCCCGAAGATCAGGAGCTTCTCCATCTCTACCTCCTCGGCTTCTCCTTCTTGCCCTTCCTGAGCTCCTCCAGCGAAATACCGTTGACCTTAATGACCTTGTACCTGACCCCCGGCAGGTCACCCATGGACCTCCCAAGCCTACCCCCTATGCCCTCGATGATCACCTCGTCGTGCTCATCTATGTACTTTATGGCCCCGTCCTTGGGGGCGAAGGCCGTAACGACCTTGCCGTTCTTTATCAGCTGGACCTTCACGCACTTCCGGATGCCGGAGTTGGGCTGCCTGGCCTCGATCCCGACCTTCTCCAGGACGATCCCCCTGGCCTGGGGAGCGCCCTCGAGGGGGTCGTGCTTCTCCTTGAGCCTCAGGACCCTCCTCTTGTAATACTTATCGCTCCACCTGAGCTTCTGCCTGAGCTTCCTGAGCTTCCTGGCCGTGTAGAGCCCGTTGGGGGCCATGGTCTCAGTTGGTAGGATGTGTTAATTAATATAGTTTCCGCTAGGGAAGGGCATGAGATGGGTCTTCGCCATCCTCCTGCTCACCATTCTCGTCCTTCCCTCCTTCTCACCCTCCCAGGGTCCTAGGATCGGGCCCAGGCTCCTATTCCTCATGGACCACGGTCTGGAGGGGGAGGTGGAGGCCAACGTGATCCTCGCCCCCGGGAAGGGGCCGGACCTCCTAGAGGGGTTGGAGATCACTGGCTCGGTGGGGCGCGTCTTCTCGGTAAAGGGGGATCTGGACACGCTCCTCTCCCTCGCGTCCACCGACGGCGTCCTCTGGGTCGACGCCGCGAGGCCCATCCTTCAGGCGCAGCCCCTCGACGTGAGTATCCCCCAGGTGGGGGCCCCTGCCCTCTGGTCGAGGGGCTTCAATGGGTCTGGAATCCTCATCGCCGACCTGGACTCCGGCGCCGACTACCGTCACCCCTTCCTCTGGCACTACAACGGGACATCGTACGAGCTCGTCGACTCGGACGGGGACGGGGTGCCGGATCCCGGGGAGTACGCGGATCTGAACGAGAACGGGCGCGGGGACGCGGGTGAGGAGCTGGGCCTCCTGGAGGACGTCGTGGGCCACGTCATGACGCCCATGGTCGGGGCCTTCGACCCCGGCTACGACTTCCTGTTCGTCGACTCGAACGGCAACGGCGTCCGGGACGGGGATGAGATGCTTCTCCTCTGGGACGGATCCAGGCTGATTTCCCAGGGGTGGGGCGTCGTGGATTCCATTGCGGTCAAGCAGGGCGGGCTCATCAGGGTCTACCACCGCTGGGAGCTGGATCGGGCCCCCGGTGACTACATGGGCCACGGGACCGCGGTCACCGGGATCCTCGCCGGTGGGGGCCCGGGGCTCCGCTTCCGCGGGGCTGCGCCGGGGGCGGACGTGATGCAGATCGTCGTCCACGGCCCGGCCTCCATGAGCATCGTGGAAGGCATCAGCGTGGCCCTCAGCCAGGGGGCGGACGTGATCCTCATAGAGGTCGGATCCTGGGTCTACGAGTACCTCGATGGCAGCTCCCCCGAGGAGCAGGCGGTCGACGAGGCCGTCAGGGAGGGCGTACCGGTGGTCGTCCCAGCGGGCAACCTAGCAAAGGAGAAACACGCCTTCATGGACGTGTCGGGGGACGGGACCTTCCGCTTCACCCTGGAGGGCGAGGCCACAAACGTCTACCTCACGGTCCTGTGGAGGGATGGTCCCGTACCCTCCTTCTACCTCGGCGCCCGCGGCGATGAAGTGCTGCTGCCGTGCGACGGCTCGATCATCGCATTCAAGGGGCACAGGGTGTACTCGAGGCTTGCGCCCGAGTCCCCCCGTGGGACCAGGATGCTCATGGTGGCCATCTCCAGGGACCGGGGGGTCATGCAGTGGGACTGGAGCCTCAGGGTGAGCGGGGGCGACGGGGGCTTCCACGCCTACCTGGCTGACGACAACAGCACATGGGAGGCGAACGCCAAGTTCACGCGGGACTTCGAGAACCACACCTCGACCGTAACCTCACCTAGCACCGCCGACCTGGCGTTCTGCGTCGGCTCCTACTCGACCCGGGGCTACTACGTGGAGGGTCCGGGGGCCCTAAGCCCTTGGAGCGGCAGGGGACCGAGGATCGACGGAGCGCAGAAGCCGGACATCACCGCTCCCGGAAACTACGATATCATCACATCGGCCAAGGACGACATCTTCGAGTTCTTCGGCGGCACGAGCGCTGCCGGACCACACGTTGCGGGGGCGGTCGCGCTCCTGAAACACGCGTACCCAAACGCGACCGTTCAAGAGATATATCAGGCGCTGAGGGAGGGCGCGGAACGGGACCGCTGGACCGGGGAGACCCCTAACAAGGATTGGGGGTACGGCAAGCTCAACGTATCGAAGGCCTTCGACCTCATGGACACCTTCGCACCGGAGGTGTTGGACTTCGACTATACGATAGCCGGAAACGAGGTGAACTTCACCCTCCTCGTCAGGGACCACCACCAGGTCTCCGGGCACCTCGAGGTCGGGGGTGTCGTGATCCCGCTCTTCGACGACGGACTCCACGGTGATGCGGGGGCCGGGGATGGGGTCATGGCCGGATCATGCCCCATCGAGGCCCTGCCCCCGGGCGAGAGCGAGGCGGTGGCTAATCTCACGGACTCCGTCGGAAACCGCTACGTGGGCGTGGTGGGCGAGGTGAGCATACCCCAGGTTCCGGAGCTGTCGCTGACCGCGTTGCTCGTCCCCCTCCTCCTAGCAGAGGCACTCGGAAAGAAGCAGCGCCGTCGCCGGGATGAGGAAGTCGTCGTCGACGACGCCGGTGTGGACGGACTCGACCACAACGGCTGAGGACGCTACGATCAGGGACATCGCGACCGTCAGCGGGGTCAGGCCTGCACAGGAGGCCATTAGGAGGAGCGTCGGGGTCAGGCCTGCGAGGAAGGGCAGGGCGGGGTAAAGGCGGGAGCCCCTAGACCAGGAGGCCACGGGGTCCACGACTGCCAGGAGCGTCAGGGCGATCAGGGAGGTCCTCAGATCGCCGAAGGCGTAGATGATCGCGAGGGCAATCGCGAACTGAGCGTAGGCCGCCGGCCTCCTGGACTCGTACTCCCTGAGGCCTGGAATGCGAAGCGAATAGGCGATCCTAACCGCCTCGAACAGCAGGACCAGGGCGAGGAGGATGAGGTATACCGCCAGCTTGAGGTCGCGATCCAGGGGTATGAGGAAGAAGGCGGAGAAGGCTGGGGCCGTGGCGTGCAGGACCTTCCTTAGGAGCTCGCTCAAGCGCCCTCAGCCGCCGCCTCCTGCTCCTGGACCTGCTCGGGCGGTGCCCAGCTCTCCCCCGGTATGAACAGCACCTCCGACTTCCTGATCTCCACTTCCCTCACGGGATAGATCTTCCTCAGGACCTGGGAGGCTTCTATCTTGATCTTGTCGGAGAGCATGTAGAGGACGAACTCGTTGAAGGTCATGGAGGACGCCTTCTCCGATAGGAACTTCCCCATCTCCTCCCTTAGCCTGTCCTTGATGGAGGTCTTGATCCTCCTGTGGGTGATGAGCATGGGCTTCACCCTGATCCTGTAGCCGTCGGAGGTCTCGAGGTCGAAGACCCCGTCTATCCTGGACCTCCTCCTCCTGACGTGCCTCCTGACGTAGTCGGTGGTCATGTCGTGGCCCACGAACCTCGTCCGCGCCTTGAGGCCGTCCACCCTGTAGACCTGGAAGTAGAGCTTAATGTGGGACTTGCTGGCGTCCCCTGTGAGGATGTCCATGGGAACCTCGGCAACCCTGTTGAGGACGAGCTCCTGGCTCGCTGCGGGAGTGGCCACCACCTCGGCGTTCCCGAACATGTCGGGGGCCACGATGGTGTACCACTCCTTCTCCTTCCACTTGTCCTTGACCCTCCTGACCCTGGGCATGCTCCCCGCCTAATGAGGCTTCACTTTAAAATTATTTCAGAATCTCCTTCTCCTCGGCCTGTAGCCCTCCTCCCTGTGGACCTCCTCGCTCATGTCCACCGAGGTGTTGGGCTCGACCTCCTCCCCGCTCTCGGAGAGCTGCCCGTACCTCCCCTTCCTGAGCCTGAGCTGGCCCCTGAAGGTGGAGGTGTAGCCGTGCTTGAGCTCGTACGTCTTCCCGACCTCGACCTTGTCGACGTCCTCGTCCCAGAGGGTGAGCTTGACGCTCCCCGTCTCGTCAGCGACGCGGTACTCGGCCACCCTGTGCTGGAGGCCGTCCTGCCTCGAGGTCACGTTCCTCTCGCTCTCCTTCTCCACGACCGAGAAAACGACATCAACATCCCTGTCGCTCGGCTTCAACTCCTTTATTTTCTTCTTCACCATCTCAACCACTACCAGCCTTTCGGCCCTGAAGCAAAGGTCCATTATTATAAAAAGGAATGCCTGAGAATCCGTGGACTCCGAGAGCATGATCAGGTCGGGCAGGGCGTACCACATCGCTCTGGCTGCGGAAGAGGTCCCCCGGAGGATCGTCCTCGTAGGCGATCCGGCGAGGGTAGACCTCGCCTCCGAGCTGCTCGGGGACTTCAGGATAGTCGCCCAGAACAGGGAGTTCAGGAGCGGCGTCGGGCTCATGCGCGACAGGGAGGTTATGGTCCTGTCCACGGGCATCGGGCCCGACAACGTGGAGATCGTGGTGCACGAGCTCACGATGCTGAAGGGGCCCGGCCTGCTCCTGGCCAGGGCCGGGACCTCGGGGGGCGTGAACGCGGAGCTGGGGGAGCTCGTGATCTCCACAGCCGCCGTGAGGCTGGAGAACACCACGGACTTCTACGCCCCCAAGGGCTTCCCGGCCGTGGCCGATCCCGAGATCGCGCTGAGGATGGCGGAGGTCGCCAAAAGGCTGGGGTTCAGGCACCGCCTCGGAATCACGGCCACGGCCCCGGGCTTCTTCGCCCCCCAGGGTAGGGAGGTCCTCCTCAGGCCCTGGAGGTGGTCCCTGGACGACGTGGCCGGGCTCGGGGTAGCAAACATGGAGATGGAGATGTCCGTCCTCTTCGTCCTTTCCTCCCTCCTCGGCCACAGGGCCGGAGGCGTGTGCGCGGTCATCGCCGACCGCAGGGGGAAGAAGGCCATGGACCCGCGGGAGAAGAGGGAGGCGGAGAGGGCCGCCCTAAGGGTCGCATTAGAAACCCTGGCCTCGATATAGGTTCGTGCTGCTGGAGGACCTCCTCCTCATGGCCAGGGAGGCGTCTAGGAGGGCCTACGCCCCCTACTCCGGGATAAGGGTGGGGGCTGCGGTCCTGACCGAGAAGGGGGCCTTCCCCGGGGCCAACGTCGAGAACGCGTCCTACGGGCTAACGGTCTGCGCGGAGAGGGTTGCGGTGTTCAAGGCGATCTACGCCGGTGCCAGGGAGATCAGGGCGGTGGCCGTCTACAGCGACGACGTCTTCCCCCTTCCCTGCGGGGCCTGCCTTCAGGTCATCTCGGAGTTCGGGTCCCCTGAGACCACGATCCTAGTCGCGGGCAGGGGCCTATCCAGGACCTTCACCCTCCGGGAGCTCCTCCCCCACCCCTTCCCGGGCGAGGGGCCAGACCAGGAGGCGCAGGAGGAGCAGGGAGACGGAGTAGACGGAGGCCGTGAAGAAGAGGGGTAGGTCGAGCCAGTAGTCCATCATCGCGCCTCCAAGGAGCCTCCCGGGTCCGACGCTCAGGTTCCAGACCAGGTTCCTGGCCCCGGTGAGGGCGCCGTAGTTCCCGGGGCCCACGATCCTGAGGAGGAGGGCGCTGTAGATGGGGTTCACCATGTTCATCAGGATCGTCCTGGCGGCCGCGATCGCCATGGCCACGGGCCAGCTTGGGGAGAAGGGGAGGGCGATCAGGAGCCCTATGGCCGGTATCTGGGAGGCGACGTAGAGCCTCAGGGTACCCCCGACCCTCCTGGAGACCCCGTGGGAGAAGTACATGAAGGCCCCCATGATGAGGTGCTCCACCACTATCAGGGTCCCAAGCTCCGCGCTGGTTATGTTGAACTTCTTGGCGAAGTAGAAGTCGAGGTTGTGGACGGAGACCCCCGCCCCGAAGCCGACCACGGCGTCCACCGCGAGGATCCTCAGGAAGGGCGTGATCCTCCTGCCCGTGGCGGAACCCCGGACCGGGGGCTCCTCCACCGCCAGGACGAGGGAAGAGGATAGGAGGTAGGCGACGGAGATCCAGAGGATGGAGAGCCTGTAGTAGTGCACGATGGGCTGCCCGGTCCAGGAGGAGAGGATCTTGGGTGCCCAGCCCAGTGCTGCCCCGGAAGCCATGCCCAGGGACCAGAGGCCTGAGGCCCTGGGGAAGTCCCTCTCCAGCTCCGCTGCGCACCTCGATACCAGGAGGGTGGAGGCTAGGTGCCCAACGGTGCCCAGGATCCCCTGCAGGACGGAGTAGGCCACCAATAGGTCCATCCTCCCGGGGTAGACGAGGAGGAAGGTGAGGGCCACCGAGGCCTCGGAGGCGAAGAGGACCTTTACCACCGGCCTCCGGTCCAGGTAGCTGCCCAGGAGGAAGGAGACCAAGCCGGAGGAAATGGTCATGATGGAGCCTAGGGCCCCGAACTGGAGGCCCGAGAGCCCCAGCTCCTTCATGTACACAGGGTAGATGGTCCAGAAGAAGGCGTTGAGTGCGCCTAGGAGGAAGTTGAAGGTGAGGATTATGCGGAGGTTCCTCAACTCCTGGCCAGGGCCTCAAGGAGCTCGATGGTCTCCTGCAGGTCCCCCAGGTGCATGAGCTCGGCGGGGGAGTGTGTGTACTTTACGGGAATGCATACGGGGAGGACGTCCACCCCCTTCTCCTGGATCGCCATGCCGTCCGTCGTCCCGCCCCCTGCGGCAAGCTGGTACCTGGGGGCGAGGGACATGGCCTTCTTCAGGAGCCTCCTGCTGGCTATGAAGCGGGCGTCCACGGCCCTGAGGGCCGGGCCCCTCCCGGGGGCTATGGGGGCGAGGTGGGCGGGAACGCCCGGGAGCTCGGCGGAGGTCATGGTGTCGACCACGTAGACCTCCCTTATCCCCTCTATGGGAATGGCCTTCGCACCCCTGAGGCCGAACTCCTCCTGGACCGACCAGATGATCCTCGCCCCCTCCTTCGGCGGGTCGTCCGAGAGGGCCCTGGCAAGCCTTACGAGGGCCAGGGTACCGGCCCTGTCGTCCAGGCCCCCGACCATGACCGTGTCCCCGTTCCTCAGGGGGGTCTTGACGAACCTCCCCGGGGTCAGGGGGGCGACGCCCATGTCCTCCACCTCCTCCCTGGAGGAGGCGCCCACGTCCACCCAGGCCTCGTACCACTTGGGGGGCTTCTCCTCCCTCTGGATGAGCCTCCGTATGTGCGGGGGAACGAAGCCCATGACCCCGTGGACCACGCCCTCCTCGCCGAAGAGCTCAACGGGCCTCGCGAGGAAGAGCTCGTCGGGGACGCCGCCCATGGGCCTGACCCTGAGGTAACCGTTTTCCTCTATCCTGGTGACCACGAAGCCCACCTCGTCCATGTGGGCGACGAAGGCCCTCTTGGGCTCCCCGATGTCCAGGTACACGTTGCCCAGCGCATCGACGCTGAGCCTCCCAAGCCCCTCCACCTTCGAGATGATCCACTCCCTGACCTTCTCCTCGTAACCCGTAACTCCCGGTACCAGAACGGCCTCCAGCAGCTCCTCGAACAGGGACAAGGCGGAGGGAAATTATCGGGATGTGATAAAACGGCAGTAGGGGGCGAGGGGGCAGCCCTCGCACCTGGGTCTCGCCCTGCACCTGGCCTTCCCGTGGGCCACGATGAGGGCGTGGTACTCCATGAAGAGCCTGGGGCTCCTGGGGAGCTGGGACTCGAAGTACTCCCTCAGGGGCTCGTACCCCCTGGGGGCGCCGATCCCGAGGCGGTCCAGGAGCCTCCTGGTGTAGGCGTCGACCACGAAGACCGGGCGACCCAGGGCGTAGAGGAGGATGGAGTCCGCCGTCTCCCTGCCTATGCCCGGTATCGAGAGGAGGATCCTCCTAGACTCCGCAAGGGGCATCGAGGCCAGGGCGTCCAGGCCCCCCAGATCCAGTATGGCCCTCGATAAAGCATAGAGCCTGGAGGCCTTTTGCCTGAAGAAGCCGGACGGCCTTATGAGGGCCTCCAACTCCTTCCTGGGCGCTGAGAGGATGTCCCGTGGGGATGATATGCCCGCTTTTCTGAGGTTCTGGAGGGCCCTCTCCGCGTTCCTCCAATTCGCGTTCTGCGTCAGGACGGCGCTGACGGCCACCTCGAAGGGGTCCTCCGCCGGCCACCAGCCCTGGGGGCCGTAGGCCCGCAAAAGGAGGAGGTAGAGCCTCAGTGGGTGCATCACAGGACCCTTCCCGAGATACCCCCGTGCCTGGACTCCCTGGGCCTGACCCTCACTATGAGGGGCATGGGCAGGCTGGGGGACATGACGACGCAGGTCCCCCTCTCCAGGGACATGATGGTCTGGGCCAGGGAGGAGGAGAAGCCCTCTATGGACTTCTGCACGGCCTGCAGGTCCTTCTCCTCCATCTTGAATATGACCTTCGTGTTGCACTGGCTTATCACGTTCTTGTCGACCCTCGCAGGCCTCTGGGATATCACCATGAGGCCCAGGCCGAACTTCCTCCCCTCCTGGGCCACCGTGGCGATGATGGGCTTCGAGAGCGCGTTGCCTGGCCTCTCTGGTATGTAGTTGTGGGCCTCCTCCACCACGAGCAGCATCGGCGGGACCTTGCCCTCCTTCCTCTTCTGGAATATGGTCTTGATGAGCCTCGCTACCACAAGCTCCCTGGGCCTTCCCGGAACCCCTACGAGGTTTATGATGGTGGCCTTCCCCCTCTCCACCAGCTCCGAGAGGCGGACCCCCCTCTCCCCGAAGATCCCCATGCGGTGGACCTCCAGTATCGCCTCGGCCAGGAGCTCCAGGTTCGGGTCGTCGGAGTCCACGACCAGCTGCTCCGCCAGGTCCGCGAGCGTGAAGGGGACCCCCGAGGCCTTCAGCATCTCCAGGGTCCTCTTCAGGATCACTTGGATCCTCCTGCTGACCCTGAGGCCCGTCATGGAAAGGATGTCGGAGGCGCTGAGGCTCTTGGTCGTGAACTGCAGCCTCTTCTCACCCGGCCTGGGGTCGGGGGAGAAGACGAGGATCCTGTCCCCGTAGCCCCTCGGCTCGACCCCGAACTCCTCGTGGAGCCTCGTCCTCTGCGCGGGCTTGGCCATCTCCACGTACTCCCCGTGGGTGTCGATGACCATGACCGTCACGCCCTTCTTCAGGAGCTCCTCTATGACCACGCCCGCGAAGTAGCTCTTCCCCTGCCCGGTCTGGGCCAGGACAACGGTGTGCAGGGGAACCAGGTCGTTTATGTCGAGGTACACCGGGACGTCGTACTTGTACAGGCGCCCAATGTAGGCGGTCTCCCTCCTGGGCTCCGAGATCCTGAGGGCCTTCATGATGAGCTCCCGAGGGGCCTCGTAGACCGGGGAGCCGCCCCTCGGGGGTACGTCCACGGGCCTGGACCTGGAGCCGTCGATGATGCGGAACAGGACGAGTTTCCCGATCACCGTCTCCTCTGCCTCCAGGGGCTCCCCCCTGAGGATCCTCCTCCTGACCTCCCCCGGCTGGAGGCCGGTGCGCCTCACGACCTCCTCTATCCTGCCGAAGATGTAGGCGTCGCCGTGGGGGATCACGGTGTAGGTCCACTTCGAGATCTCGTCTATGGCCTCGAAGTCCGCCTGTCCGGTTCTCGGGTTCCCTATCACGTAGCCCAGGAGGCGCATCTGTTGTAGAAGCGCGGACAGCCTAAAAAGGCTCCCGATAAGCATTTTTTAGGCCCCAATATTCAGGCCCCATGAAGAAGTGGGTCTACACCTTCGAGGAGGGCTCCGCGTCGATGCGGGACCTCCTGGGCGGGAAGGGGGCAAACCTGGCCGAGATGACGAGGATGGGGAT
>QMSR01000019.1 GCA_003649695.1 Thermoplasmata archaeon | reverse complement strand
GTGATCTCGTACACGTAGGTCCTTCCCTTAAGCGCCTCGAGCCTGGCGGCCTCGTCGATCTCGCCCAGCTCGCCGGCGGAGATCCTGAGCCTCCTCTCGAACCTCCCCAGGACCTCCTCCCTGAGACCCGAGGGGCAGCGGCAGAACAGCTTCCCGGTGTCGAGCTGCTGGTGTATCTCCAGTCCGGCCCTGAAGGGCCTCATGGCCTCCACCCCAGGTAGGCCCGGAAGTCCCTGCCCTCCGATATTTCGCCGGCCAGGTTGGAGGTCATGATCCTCCTCATCTCCTCCAAATCCCCTGCCCTGGCCAAAGCCCAGGTGGCCTTCACGTAGGCCACCTCGGGCAGCATGTCGCCCAGGGGCGTCGCGCCGGCGAGGAGGAGCTCCCTCCCGCTGGCGTAGACGTTCAGGTTCACGGTCCCCCAGATGCACTGAGTGGTGACTCCGACGAAGACCCCGTCCCTGGTCAGGGCCCTCACGGCCTCCCTGACGCCCCGGTTCACGTGCCCAAGGCCGGTGCCGGCGATGATAAGGGCCTCGCATCCCTCGGCGAACCTGAGCACCCTCTCCCCCTCCATACCCGGGTAGAAGTACAGGAGGCAGGCCCTGTCCCTGAACTCGTTCAGGAGCTCCATGTCGCCTCCCCTGGGTCTGTGAGGTGAGAGGAATTCCACGCCGTCCCTGGTGACCCTTCCTATGGGCGGGACGTCTATGGAGACGAAAGCGTCCCTCCTGGAGGAGTGCATCTTCCTCACCCTCGTCCCCCTGATGATGGAGCCCTCCCCGTCGGAGGTAGAGGAGTGCATGACCACGACTACCTCCCCTAGGTCTGAGAGGGCGGTCATGGTGGAGAAGAGGAGGTTCTCAAAGGCGTCGGAGCTGGGCCTATCGCTGCTCCTCTGGGACCCCGTCAGGACGACGGGACCCGCGGGATCCTTGATCATGAAGGAGAGGGCGGCGGAGGTGAAGGACATGGTGTCCGTCCCGTGGAGGACGACGACTCCCGAGGACCCCCCCTTCAGCTTCTCATAGGCCGCCTTGGCGATCCTGGCCCAGTGCTCTGGCTTCATCTCCTCGGAGAAGACGGAGAAAAGGAGGTCCACCTCTAGGTCCGCGATCTCCCCTATTTCCGGCGCTATCTGGAGGAGCTCCCCCGGGGTAGTGACCGGGACCACGCCGCCGGTCCTGTAGTCCACGTAGCTCGCTATGGTTCCCCCGGTCCCGAGGAGGGAGACCCTGGGCAGGCCCCTGGGCTCCGGCTCGGGGGCCGCGTGCTCGGGCAGTGAGACCCTACCGGGGAGGATCTCGAACTCCGCCTCTTCCGCATCTATGCCCACGTTGTAACCGCTGTCGAGCTTCAGGATCACAGTTTTCTCTCCGGAGAATGCGTGCCTGGGCATCACGACGCCCTCGAGCACGGTGCCGCGCCACTTGGCGCGGACCCTCATCCCTGGCTCCAGGCCCAGCTCCCGATAGACGTCGGGCACGGCTCCGGAACACCCCCATCATTCTTGGGCCTTCCGCCTCAGCTCTTCCACCTGTCTCCTGAGCTCCTGGACCCTCGCCTTGAGCTGGTCGAGCCTCCTCTCGATGGCATCCAGCTCGACCTCGATGATCCTGAGCTCCTCAGCGGGTCCGAGGTAGGTGGGGATCCTAGGGATCTCGGGGTAGATGGGTAGGTAGATCGGGTAACCCGGCGGCCTCCACATGGTATTTCATTCCGGATTAACTATAATTTACCTTCGGAGAAGGCCTCGATGACCCTCTTCAGGATCCTGTAGGCCCTGAGGAGCTCCTGGATGTGGAGTCTCTCCTCCCTGGAGTGGGCGAGGGAGAGCCTCCCGGGGCCGAAGACGACCACGTCGGCGCCCACCGAGAACAGGCTCTCGGCGTCGGTCCAGGAGTCCATTCCCCCCCTCCCCACGCCCTCCCTCAGGAAGAGCCCCTCTAGGCGGCTGTTATGGTTCTCGAAGGGCCTGGAAACGTCCCTGATCCTGAGCTCCCCGAAGATCCTTTCCAGCCTCTCTATGACCTCGTTTACGTCCGTGTTCGGCAGGATCTTGACCTCCAGCATGGCCCTCGTCTCCTCAGGGGTGCTGTAGACCCCGTCGCCCGCCTCGAGCCTCAGGACCAGGACGTGCGGGGGGCCGAGCAGGGGGTGCTCCTCCCTCATGAAGGGCTGCCTCTTGACGCGGGCGAGGAGCTTGAGGAACTCGCTCAGGGAATCCCCTCCCTCCCAGGGCACGGCACCGTGGACCCTCCTCGCCCGCACCGAGACCTCGACCTCCACGGAGCCTGCCTCGACGGTGCAGACCCTCATGTCCGTCGGCTCCAGGGTTATGCCGAACTTGGGCGCGTACTCGGAGACGAAGGTCTCGGAGCCCCTGCCGTCCCCCTCCTCGTCCACCATGAAGGCCAGTCCGACGCCCATCTCCCCCAGGCGGAGGCCGTAGTCCCTGGCCAGGGCGAGCATCATGGCTATTCCCGGCTTTGCGTCCACGGAGCCGGTGCCGTAGACGTAGCCCCCCTCGTAGGAAAAGGGGGCGAGGATCCTCACCGTGTCCAGGTGGGAGTTCACGATCAGGTCCGCATCCGGGAAGAGGAGCACGTTGCACCTGTCCCTCTCGACCTCCTGCAGCTGCGCAGGGAGGTCCCAGGACCTGAGGATGTGGTAGACGTACTTGGCCAGGTGCCCCTCGCTCCCCGTGGGTGAGGGGAACGCCACCAGGTTCAGGTAGAGATCCACTATGTCCACAGGATATGAACAAGGTCCCCAATATCAAGCTTGGTGAGGATAAGGAAGGCAGAAAAGGGCGACTTACCCAAGATGATAGACGTCTTCATGAGGGCCTACGAGGGCCTGGAGGAGTACGGTGAGCCCAGCAGGGGTGCCGCCAGGAGGTACATAAAGTGGCTCATGAGGCGGAGCCCTGAGGGGACATTCGTCGTGGAGGAGGACGGCAGGATCATAGGGTTCGTGTGCGCGGACCCGGAGTGGGAGATCGCCGAGTCCTCGAGGGGAGGGGCAATACACGAGATCGTCGTGGACCCGGGCTACCGTGGAAGGGGCATTGGGAGGATGCTCATGGAGCACGCGGAAAATTACCTCAGATCGAAAGGTGTGGACGTCGTGGAGCTGTGGGTGGGTAGGGACAACCCTGCCAGATTTTTCTATGAAAAATTGGGCTACCAGGAAAAGGGCCTCTACGGCAAGTGGAGGAGAATGATCAAGTTTTTAAAATAAAAGTAATTAATTTTTTACCTTAAAAATAAATTTGGGGATCGCCCTCGTGTCGGAGGTGCTTTACAGGGTCGACAGGACCCTGGAGGGGATTATCGAGGTTGCGGGGCCCAAGTTCCGGGCCTCCCCCGGGCGCCTCTTTTGGGCCGCCTTCATGGCAGGTGCCTTCATCGCCGTTGGTTTCCTGCTGGCCCTGGTCGCGTCCTTCTCCTTCCACCCCAGCCTAGGGGGAAATCCCTCCCTCTTCAAGTTGGTGCTGGGCGCGGTCTTCCCGATGGGCCTGATAGCGGTGGTCATAGGGGGAGCAGATCTCTGGACGGGAAACGTGCAGTTCGTCTGCACCTCGAGGTTGAGCGGGAGGGCTGGGGTTGGTGATGTCCTCTACAACTGGATCGTCAGCTACGGCGGGAACCTCGCGGGTTCCCTCTTCGTCGCCTTCCTGGCGGTCCGCCTCACCGGCCTGATCTCGCCAGGCGACCTGGGGAACGTCGTATTGGCCATTGCGAGGCACAAGGTTTCCCTTGACGTGGAGAAGCTGTTCTTCCTGGGCGTTGGATGCAACTGGCTCGTGAACCTGGCCATTTGGCAGCAGTCCAGGCTACAGGACGGGGCGGGGAGGATCCTTGCCATCTGGTTCCCCATATTCGCCTTCGTCGCCATTGGCTTCGAGCACAGCATTGCCAACATGTTCGTGATCAGCGCGGCCGCCATGCTGCCGGATTCCGGCATAGGGTACTTCGACATGATGAGGAACCTGGTACCCGTGACGCTCGGAAACGCCGTGGGGGGCTTCCTGTTCGTCTCCCTCTACTACTGGTACCTCTCCAACCCCGAACTGGGTCCCGGGGACGTCCTCAGGGAGGTTGCGAAGTTCGCCGCTGACTTGGGTCTCTTCTCGCTGGCCGCTTTGGCACCCATGGTTCTCTTCTCCCTCCTCGGCTCCCTCTTCCCCATCCTCTCCGTCGCCTACTTCGCCGCCGCCTCCCCCTTGCTCTGGAGGAGCGTCTGCCTCGTCGAGCGCAAAAACCTATAATATTTCCCGTCCCCTATCGGGTCCAGGATGGTGTGGAACGGTCCCCTCAGGAAGATCACCCCATACAAGTGGGAGATACCCAAGAGCTACAAGCCCGGAATGAGGGTTCCCGGCATAATTTACGCCACGGAGTCCATGCTCAGGCAGATCGTCAAGGACAACGCCCCCGAGCAGGTGGCGAACGTTGCCCATCTCCCAGGAATCCAGAGGGCCTCCATGGCGATGCCCGACATCCATTGGGGCTACGGCTTCCCCATCGGCGGCGTCGCGGCCATGGACGAGGAGGAGGGCGTCATATCACCTGGGGGCGTGGGATTCGACATCAACTGCGGTGTCCGCCTCATCAGGACGGACCTCAGCTTCAAGGAGGTGGAGCCTAAGCTGAGGGAAATCGTGGATACGGCCTTCGAGAACGTTCCCTCGGGCGTGGGCTCAACAGGCAAGCTGAGGCTGAGCATCTCGCAGTTGGACGAGGTCCTGGCAGCCGGGGTAAAGTGGGCGGTCGAGCACGGCTACGGCTTCGAGGAGGACCCTAGGTTCATAGAGGAGAACGGCAGCATCCCTTGGGCCGACCCCGAGATGGTCTCCCACAGGGCGAAGCAGAGGGGTGCGCCCCAGCTCGGGACCCTGGGGGCAGGCAACCACTTCCTGGAGTTCCAGGTGGTGGATAAGGTATTCCTGCCGGAGGTGGCGGAGAAGCTGGGCATCTTCGAGGGGCAGTTCGTGATCATGATCCACACCGGGTCCAGGGGCCTGGGGCACCAGGTGGCCTCCGACTACATCAGGGTCATGGAGGGGGCCATGAGGAAGTACGGGATAAGGGTCCCCGACAGGCAGCTCGCCTGCGCCCCGGTCAAGAGCAGGGAGGCGGAGCGCTACATAGGGGCGATGGGGGCCGCGGCGAACTTCGGTTTCACCAACAGGCAGCTCATAACCCACTGGGTGAGGGAGAGCGTCTCCAAGGTCCTGAAGGCCGACCCCGAAGACCTGGGCATGAGGATAGTTTACGGTGTGGCGCACAACATCGCTAAGAGGGAGGAACACGTGGTCGACGGGGTGAGGAAGATCGTCTGGGTCCACAGAAAGGGGGCCACCAGGGCATTCCCGCCCGGGCACCCGCAGATTCCCAGCGAGTACTCCGAGGTCGGGCAGCCGGTCCTCATACCCGGGGACATGGGCACCGAGTCCTACCTCCTGGTGGGGACCAGGAAGGCCATGGAGGAGACCTTCGGGAGCACCTGCCACGGGGCCGGCAGGCAGATGAGCAGGCACCAGGCCCTGAGGAGGTTCAGAGGCGAGCAGGTTGTCAGGACCCTGGGCGCGAGGGGCATTTACGTGAGGGCGGCTTCCATGAAGGTGGCGGCCGAGGAGGCGCCGCAGGCCTACAAGGACGTGGGAGACGTGGTGAAGGCCGTTGAGCTCGCCGGAATATCCAGAATCGTCGCCAGGATGAGGCCCAGGGGAGTGGTCAAGGGATGAAGTGGTACTCCGCCGTGGCCATAGCCGTCGTGGTGGTCCTCGTCGCGGTGTACGTGATCAACAACGTGGTCTTCAGCTATCCTGAGGTCGAGGAGAAGGTCGTCGAGTACGGGGACGTCGTGGGAATATACTTCGTTGCTTACGTGAAGATCGGCAATTACCGCTACGCCGTGGACTCCAACATGAAGGAGGTGGTCGAGGACGACAATGCATGGCCTAAGGCTCCAAACTTCATCAGGAGGAACACCTCAGCCCCGTTCACCGACACGATAGGCTCGGGCGACCTGCCGCTCGCCCTGGAGCTGGGACTCATAGGGCACAGGGAGAACGAGACGGTTTTCCTGAAGTTGACCCCCGAAGAGGCCAGAAGGGCCTCAAAGGCCCCAGACGCCATCGTCGTCTCCCCCAGGGACGTGCAGATACCCGTCCTCCAGGAGGTCAGCAGGTACTACTTCACGAGCCTCTTCGGAGAGCCCCCGGCGATAGGTAAGGAGTACACGCACCCGGTTTACGGATGGAGGGTCAGGGTCCTCCCAGGCGGGGGGGACATGGTCATCCTGTACCACATGCCCCAGGAGGACGAGTACTTCCCCTCCCCAGGATGGAGGGTTGAGATCGTCGCGAGGAACGAGACCACGATCCTGGTGCACCTAGACGCGGAGGTGGGTGCCATGAGCCCCGAGGGGTGGGTCGTCGTTAAGGTCACAGGCAACGACATTTACTTCGATAAACAACCCGGCTTCGGCAGGGACGTTTACTACATCGTCGAGATAGTCCAGGTGTCCAAGGAGTGAGGGTCGAGCTCATAGCCCACACACCGGACCCCGATAGGGTCGTTGCGGCGGCGGCCAGGGTCTCCAGGAGCAGGAGGAGCGGCCTAGATCTTTACGAGGACATGGATGAGGAGACCGTCAGGAGGATCATCAACCTCATCCTGGAGATGGGACACATGTCAGTGCTCGAGCACGCATCCTTCACCTTCTCCATCAGCGGGGTCTCGAGGGTCCTCACCCACCAGCTCGTGAGGCACAGGTTTGCCTCCTATACCCAGCAGAGCCAGAGGGTCATCAAGGTGAAGGAGCCGGAATACGTGACCCCGCCGAGCATCTCTGCAAACCCGGAGGCCCTGGAGATTTTCAGGAGGCACATGGAGGCCTCGTGGAAGACCTACCGGAAGCTCATGGCCCTCGGGGTGCCCAAGGAGGATGCGAGGTTCGTCCTGCCCCAGGCCGTGAAGACCAGCATAGTAGTGACCATGAACGCTCGGGAACTCTGGCACTTCTTCTCCCTCAGGACCTGCATGCACGCCCAATGGGAGATCAGGGCACTGGCCTGGAGGATGCTGTCCCTGGTGAAGAAGGTTGCACCCATAACCTTCGAGAAGGCTGGCCCACCCTGTTTCAGGGGTTTCTGTCCTGAGGGGGACGAAGAATGTCCTCTATACCCCGGAAAGACTGTTAGATATGCTCGTGAGTGAAATCTTCTCGGTCTATGTCAGGGATCCACGGCGTAATCATTTTTACCTTTCTTGGGCGATGTCGAATTTTATGTTGTCTCCTACATTCCCTAAATTCTAATCGAAATCAATGATCACCAAGATGAACCTTGATCACAAGCCATAATTTTAACTCATACAAAAGGAGAGACACTCAAATTGGCCAATGGAGAACCTGATTGAAGAAGCTATCGAGAAGTTTGCAACCTCATTCAGTAATGGCATGGAGCCCGCCACTATAATCGATGTAGTATATTGTACCGTCGTAGAGGAACAGGCACGTTGACCATGCGATGTTCTGCCAATTCGTGAACCACCCATATTGGTACGCATATAGCTGTTCACCGGTGTTTGCATCAAAAATGTATAACCAGTTGCTGGCACATACAGCATAAACGTAGCCATTTGCGACTATGAACGGCGTATTGAGATTGTTTACAGACTGGGACCAAATCAGATCCCCAGTTTTGTACTCGAAGGCGAATATCTTGGAATTGGAGGCGGCGAAGACCTTGTCCAAGGCAACCGCGGGGGACGATACCGTGTAACCGATCCCGTATGTCCAAACGACTTCAGGCACCGAAGTATCTATGGCGACGACTTCGTTGTTTGTATCGATATAAAACAAATATCCATTGTAATATGCCGGACCCGTCCACTGCTGTATGGGCTTTCCGGTGTAAAGCTCCATCCTCACGGAACCATCGTCTATGTTTATCCCCCATACGTATCCGTACCAGTCCACGAACCACATGGTACCATCGGCGATGGCCGGACTGTTTGCGTGGAAGCCTGATCCCCAGTAGCCCTCTCCGAGGGCGATCTTCCAAAGGATATCGCCAGTATGTGCGTCGAAGCAAAGGGCCGCGGGTTTGTAAGGTCTGCTGACAGCGCTATCGAAGTATAGTGTGTACATGAGGAGTTTATCGTTGTAAATGCCGAGATAGCCGAAGTAGGGTAGGGAGGAATCGGGCTTTAGCATGTATTTATCGCCGATCTCTTCGGAAGAGACGTTCCATACCACCTCACCCGTAACGGGATTTACTGCCAAGACGTAGTCTTCCGTTGCGAAGAATACGAGGCCGAAGGCCGCTACCGGGCCGAAGGTCGGATCGCCGGCCCACTCGAGGGCAAAGGAGTTGATGACGTCGCCTGTACTCGGGTCGATCAGATACACGTGGGGCTGTGGCCCGTTGGGCCCGTCCTCCTCAACTACGGCCACAATGCCGTTGTGGGTGAGGATAGGCCCACCTTTCACGTCCAGCGGGGAGTCGGCCAGCTGCACCCTCCAAACTTGCCTGTTGATGGATGTGGGCGTGTAACCACCAGCGTATCCGGTGTTCTGGGCATCGTGCATGAATTGAGACCACTCCGGGACGCTCCCCCAGGAAGTCGTCATGATCGTGGAAGCGAAGACTGTGTAGGTCGTTCCTGCATCGGAGATCAGTATCCCCGTGTAGTCGAAGCCGACAGGAAAGTCATCGGCTGCTCCCTCAACGACAAACTTTATCGGAACGGAAGAGCCGGACGGCAGAACCTCGTTGATGTCTACTTCCCAGGAGTCTCCGTCCTTGTCGATCAGTATGATCTTCTCGAGCACGCATCCTTTGCCCGATACGGATACTACGAGATGGCCTAGGACGTCCGAGCCGAATGGGGTGAGCAGGGGGCTGGAGAGAACCCTCAGTGCATGGGGCTCGGAGAAGGCTGAGTATCTGAGAAATACGCCCGCCACTGCCGTCGTCGTGATGAGGCTCAGGGCAAGCACGACGACGAGCAGGACGGGCCTTGTCATACTTCATCAATAATTCCTAACTATTTTACCCTTCCGCCCGCCTTTCGGATATCCCACCTCATCCAAGTACTATATAAATGTATAGCCCCGCCCGGATTCGAACCGGGGTCGCGGGCTCCAAAGGCCCGCATGCTTGGCCACTACACCACGGGGCTCGCCTTTTCTACGTAAGGCGAAATAATAAACGTTATCATGACCTTCCCGTAGCCCATTTTTAAATAGCCATTAGGATGGTTAATTGATGGCGGAGAGGGCTCCGCCGCCAGAGGATACCGAGTACTCACTGCAACCAGTCCCCCTTGTCGCCCGTCTGTCCCTTATGGCCACGATCCTCCTGTGGGCTTCCCTCACGCTGGATCCCTCCGCTCCCTACCTCGCCTCGTGGTGGGGGTCCTCCTTTCCCTTCGTTGTGTTTCTTGTTGGAACCATAGTGGCCAACCTCGTCCTGAGTATCTTCTCCTCTCTCTCCGGTTACATAGCGTCCAAGGAGGGTCTTACCTACGCCCTTGCGACGGAGAAGGTCTACGGAAGTAAAGGTGCCGCGATTCCTGCCTTCTGGGCAGGGATTGTTTCCGTTGGTTGGCTGGCTTTCTCGATCGGCGTGGTGGCAGAGGGGATCCAGAGCATGCTCTCCCTCCCCGCCTGGCTCTACTACCTCATTGCGCTCCTCATGGTTCTTCTCTTCATGGTCACAGCCTATCTGGGCGTGAAGCACATTGTTAAGCTGGCTATGATCGGTGTACCTCTCCTCATCATCCTCATTGTCGCTGGTGTCGGGCTGAGCACGAGCAAATACGGCACGCCGCAAATGGGCAGCTTCGATGCCTCCCTCTTACCTGTGGTCTTTGGCCTGGTTTTGGGAACCTTCGTTAACGGCTCTATCGTACTGTCCTTTGACTATCAGAGGTTCTGCCGCAGGCCGAAGGATGCTGTGTTAACTGCGTTCACAAACTTCCTCATCTTCTGGAGCTTCATCATAATTCTCTCAGGCATCCCAGCAGCGGTCTTGGGCAAGGACCTTTACGGCACCTACGTGCAGTTGGGTCTCAGGGCTTTGGCGATCGTAACCCTCTTCATCCTTGCATGGACCTCCGCGGACAATCAGCTTTACTCTTCCTCCCTCTCCTGGACCCTCGGCGTGAAAACTCTGGGCAGCACCGTGGACAGGAGAAAGGTGGTCTTCGTGGCCGCGGCCCTCACGGTCATCCTTTCTTGGGTGAAGCTGCACACCTTCGCCGTGAGCTGGCTCTCCCTCCTGACCTCGGTTTCCCTGCCTGCGGGCGTGGTCCTCTGGACCGACTATTTCCTGGTCTCCAAGGGTAGGTGGACTGAGAGGAACATGGTCGCCAACTACCAGGCCTTCCTCTCATGGTTCCTGGGCAGCGTAACTATCTGGTACCTGCACGTGCATAGGCAGTTCTGGTACGGGATCCTCGCAGGCTTCCTGGTGACGTTCATAGTCTACTACATAATAGGGCCGAGGAGGAAATGACGTCCTTCGCGATCAGGGCGAGGTACGTCCTCACGGAGAAGGGCTTGGCGAAGGAGAAGAGCGTTGTCGTCGAGGACGGCAGGGTCAAGGCCTTGGTTCCGTGGGGCGAGGAGGGGGTCGAGGAAATCCTCGAAAGAAAGGAGCATATCGTGCTTCCGGGGTTCGTGGACTGTCACACCCACACTCAGCAGATCCTGCTCAGGGCCTCCATAGGGGATGAGCTCCTCCAGTTGCCCCCCATTTGGACCAGGTACCTCATCCCCTTCGAGAGGAGGCTGGATGACGACCTTGCACTCCTGTCTTCGAGGCTCAGCATTGCTAACATGGTCCGCTCAGGCACGACGTTCTTCGTTGAGGCCGGGGCACCCAGGCCCATGGCCCTGATCGAGGCCATGAAGGAAAGCGGCATGGCCGGCGCGGTCACGTTGTCAACCTTTGACATCTTGGATGCCGAAACTCCGAGTGCTGGGGAACTCATCGAGAGGACCGAAAGGCTTATGCGGGAGGCCAAGGACACCGTTGAGGTCTGGGGGTCCCTTAGAGAGATCATGATGCAGAGTGAGACCCTCATGCTTGGCATTGCGGACCTCTGCAGGAGGAGGGGCACGGGCATAACATATCACCTGGGCGAGTACCAGGGGGAAGTAGACTACTCCCTTTCCAAGTACAGGAAAAGACCCCTTCAGATCATGGAGGACTTAGGTATAACAGACATAAGGCCGACGGTCATCGCGCACGGGGTCTACTTCTCTAGGGAGGAGATAGGGATTCTCAGGTCGAAGCAGCTGGGCCTGTGCTGGTGCCCGACGGTGGACTCCATCCTCATGGGCCCCCACTGGGCGCCCCTCGTGGAGGGCGTCAGGCTGGGCATTGGTAGCGACGGGGGTGCTTTCACCACGCTGGACCTGCTGCACGAAGTGAAGGTCGCCAGGGCCGTAGGCAAGGCTCTAGCCGTCTCCCTGAGGTACGAGAAGACCGCATTGGGAACTAGCGACCTTATCAAAGCGCTGACAGGGGACTTCGGCAGGATTGTTGGCCACAACAACTCCCTACTGCCGGGCTCCGAAGCCAACATGACAGTGGTCTCCCTGGAGCCTCAGTGGCTCTACCCGGCCCACGATCCGGTGGAGGCTGTGATCTCCTTCGCTGGCGCCAGGGACGTGGTAGATACCGTGGTCGCAGGGAGAATCCTCATGAGGGGGAGAAAGATGGAGACCATCGATGAGGGGAAGCTCACGGAGGATCTGGGGAAGAACAGGGAGAAAATAAAGAAAATCGTTGAAGAACTAAAATCTTCACTTTAATTTTTTCAGATCATAAACAACAACATCTTTTCCCGGAGAGTAGGAGTGTACAACCCTTCTCTGCAGTATCGCGAAGCATTCAGGAAAGGGGATCCTCTTCCTCCTCCCCTCAATGGTGTACAGGTGCAGGATG
>QMSR01000018.1 GCA_003649695.1 Thermoplasmata archaeon | reverse complement strand
GGGCGAGGAGGATTGCGGAATGATGAATCCATTCATAATTGGGATAGGGGGAATCCTCTTCGGAGTATTTTTGGCGATCTTGAGGTTGGTGATAGGCCCGGATACGCCAAACAGGGTCGTGGCGGTCGACACCATAAACACGTATGTGGTTGCCCTGATGGTGCTGCTCGCTGCCGTTTTCGACAGGGCCATCTACGTGGACATTGCGATCGTGTATGCCCTCCTCTCGTACCTCGCCACCCTCCTCATTTCCAGGAGCCTTCCGGAGGTGGGTAAGTGATGTTGGACGGCATTCTCTATGCCCTATTGGCGGTTTCGGTCTTCTTCCACGTTCTAGGAGGTGTTGCGTTGCTGAGATTTCCGGACCTTTACACGAGGCTCCACGGGCAGACGAAGAGCACGACCTTCGGCAGCATATTCACGGTCTTCGCCGTGCTGGCATATGCTATATCCAAGTACCTCGAGACAGGCATGGGTAAGTACCTCTCCATGAGTACGCACTCCGTTGTGGCCCTGCTGGCCCTCATGATAACGAATGCTACGGGTGCCCATGCGATCGCCAGGGCCGCCAGGATGGTCGGTGTGAGGCCATACGCCGCCGTCGTGGATGAGCTGGAGGAGGTGGAGGAATGATCTCCGTCGCGGCCCAGATGGTGATACAGGGCATCGTTCTGGCAGGGATTTTCCTAACTGCACTCTACGCCCTCCTGCAGAAGGACCTCCTGGCCTCGGCCCTCATGCTCGCGGCCATGAGTCTCCTCATGTCCCTAGAGTTCTACCTCCTCCAGGCCCCAGACGTCGCGATAGCGGAGGCCGCGGTCGGGGCCGGGGTGTCAACCCTGGTTTTGGTGTTGGGCATTCGGAAGACCGGGAGGTGGGAGGAGTGAACACTATCAGGAGCATCTTGGCCGTGAGCGCTTTGTTGGTGATCCTCTTCACCTTCATACTGATATCCTTCAACCCGGGCTATGGCCTGTTCTCCTTCGGGCACCCGGAGGAGAAGTCCTGGAGAATAGCCCTGTACAAATATTACATAGAGAATGGGGCCAACCTGAGCGGCGGGGCCAACATAGTCACGGACATAGTCTTCGACCTCAGGGGTTACGATACCCTGGGGGAGGCCACGGTGCTATTCACAGCCATTGCCGGAGCCCTCGCCCTCCTGAGGAGGGGTGGTGCGAAGTGACCAGGACCTTCTCGAGGATTGTCGAGACCGTTGCCGACTTTTTCCTGATCTTCATCATCGTCTTCGGCATCTACATCATCACCCACGGACACCTCACTCCCGGAGGGGGCTTCCAGGGAGGCGTCGTCCTGGCCGCCGGCATCCTGCTCCTCCTCGTCGCCCACGGGTTCTCCTTCGCACGCAAGATACCGGAAGAGCTGCTCAGCGATCTTGAGGCCATAGGTGGGATCGCCTTCATTCTCCTAGCCTCCCTGGGTTTTGGGCAGTCCTTCTTTTACAACATCCTCTGGCACGAAAAGCTCGCGTTCGCCGAGCAAGTTGGCAGGTTCTTCAGCGGCGGTGCCATCCCCCTCATGAACCTCAGCGTGGGACTCAAGGTCGTTGCCGGAATAACCTCCGGAATGTTTGCCCTCTCCCTCTTCGGGGGTGAGGAATCATGATGGTTTACCTAACGGCCTTTGCGTTGATCATGCTTGGAATCGCGGGGATGCTCTTCCGCAGGAACCTCTTGAAGATCATCATGGCCCTAAGCGTGGCCGATTCCGGCGCCTATCTCTTGCTCATCGCCATTGGCTATCGCTCTGGTGGGACGGCCCCCATCCTGACGGGCTACGAGGGTGGTCCGATGGTGGATCCCCTCCCCCAGGCCCTGGTGCTCACGGCCATCGTCATAGGGGTCTGCGTCCTGATCATGGCCGTTTCGCTGGTGGTCAACGTCTACAGGCACTACGGGACGCTAGACGTTTCGGAGCTTAGGAGGCTGAGGGGGTGATGGGATGAGCCACCTACCAATTTGCGGCATAGTCGTGTACTTGACCGCCGCCTTCCTGACGCCCCTCCTCTACAAAGCGCACAGGCGGGTCGCCGAGGGCGTGTTCCTAGCATCGACACTCTCGAACCCCGTCCTGCAGACGCTCTTGATCCTTGAGTTGTCCTCCAACTCCTGGAAGCCCATAGTATACACGCTTGGGGCCGCGGGACCGTACGAGTGGACCTACCCCATCAGGATAGTCCTGGAGGTCGACGCACTGAGCGCCTTCATGGCCCTAATAGTGACGTCGATTTCTGCAGCCGTAGCCCTCTTCTCCATAGGCTACATGGAGGAGGATGGATTGCAAAAGTACTACACGCTCTTCCTCCTCCTGGACGCAGGCATGTTGGGAATGGTCCTCACGGGCGACCTCTTTAACCTTTACGTTTTCCTGGAGATCACCTCAATTTCCTCATATGCCCTCGTGGCCTTCAGAAAGCACCAGTGGGAGGCCGTGGAGGCGGGCATGAAGTACATGATCATGGGATCCCTTGCCTCGACCATAATTCTGGTGTCCATTGCCCTCCTCTACGGAGAATACGGGACCCTGACCATGGCACAGCTAGGATGGCAGTACAGGCATCATCCGACGGGGATGGCCAGAGTCGCGCTCGCCGGCCTGCTCGCGGGATTTCTGATGAAGGGTGGCATTGTCCCTGTACACATGTGGCTTGCTGATGCGCATCCTGCTGCCCCGAGCACCATTTCCGCCCTCCTCTCCGGGCTAGTCATCAAGGTGGGCATCTACTCGGCCGCCAGGATCGCCTATTCGGTGTTTTGGATGGGGACGGATGTCAGGCTCCTCGGCTGGCTCGTGGTCGTGGTGGGGGCAGCATCCATAATCGTTGGGAACCTTTTGGCGGGCTTTCAGAGGGACATCAAGAGGCTCCTGGCCTACAGCTCGATTGGCCAGGTCGGCTACGTCGTAACTGGCCTGGGGATCGCCTTAATACCCGGGGTGAACCCCGAAGCCTCCAGGGCCGCTTTGGACGGCGCCCTCTTCCACCTTCTCAATCACGCCGTGCTGAAGGCCATGCTCTTCCTTTCCGTAGGGGCGATAGTTCACTCGCTCGGCACCAGGGACATCGGTTACATGGGTGGGATTGCCAAGAGGATGCCCCTGACGTCCGCAGTCGTGTTGTTGGGGGCTATGGGTATCATAGGTGCCCCGCCCCTCAACGGGTTCGTTTCGAAATGGATGCTGTACGAGGCCACAGCGATCTTCAATCCCATTATAGGAGCCATCGCGGTACTCGGCACCGCGTTCTCGACCGTCGCATACGGCCGCCTTTTCTATGCCCTCCTGGGTAGGGAGAGCAGACTGGTGGCCGACCGATCCCCGAGGGACCCCGGACTCTGGATGTCCGTCCCAATGATTTTCCTGGCCGCGGCATCCGTCCTGTTCGGCATACTGCCCAGGATCCCCGTTGTGGGCCTTGTTAGGCCAGCCAGGGCAGCGCTCCTTTCCCCCGGCTCCTACACCTCATGGTTGAAGGTCGCAGGAGGCATTCTCAGTTCACCCAATCTCCCGCCGGCTGGGCAGCCCATCAGCGTTTTCGGGAGCTGGGTTCCCGCCGTCTTCCTGCTCGTCTTCGCCATATCCATAGCCTTCTTCCTGCTGATCAGGAACCTTTCGGCATCCGGCGTAAGGACTGTGGGCGAGGGCGTCAAGGCGTTCCTCAGCGGCGAGGACGAGCGGGACTTCGAGGCCCTCCAGCTGCCGGGGACCAGCGTCGTTTGGGGATTCGCGGAGGCTGTGAAATCCCTAGTAAACGCGCTGAAAAGGGAGCACTCCGGCGATCTCACAGTATACCTATTTTGGCTGATCTTCCTATATGCCGTGCTGATTCTGCTGTGGGGTGGTGCCTGATGGGTCTCCAGCGCTTCATCAAAAGGTCCCCGTGGGTCTTCCACCTGAACACAGGCGGATGCAACGCCTGCGATATCGAGATCCTGGCCGCCCTCACGCCCAGGTACGATGCGGAGAGGTTTGGCGTCAAGCTCGTGGGGAGCCCGAGGCATGCCGACATCCTGGTGGTTTCCGGACCGATGACGAGGAAGGATGTGGAGAAGGCGAAGAGGATCTACGAGCAGATGCCCTCTCCGAAGGCTGTGGTGGCGGTCGGCGTGTGCACGATGGGCGGGTCCGTTTTCCATGATTCTCCCTTCGTCACTGCCCCGATTAGCGATCACATCCCGGTGGACGTCTACATTCCTGGTTGTCCGCCTAGGCCCGAGGCCATCCTTCACGGCATCTTGGAGGCCCTTGAGAAGCTGGAGGTGGAGTGAAATGGACCTGAATCAGCTGTTGGAGGAGCTTAAGCGCGTTTCAGGTGGCGAGGGCTTCGTGCAGGATCAGGAGATGTCCAAGACCTCAAGGCGGAGGAGGGTGTGGGTTACCGCAGACCGCAGGAACTTCAGGTCAGTTATTCTGAAGCTCGTCGAGATGTACACATACCCACAACTCTCTTTCATCGTCGCCCAGGACCTTGGCGACAGGCTCCAGCTCATATACTCCTTCGAGGTGAACTCCGGCAAGCCGTTGGAGGCTGTAGAGGTCTCGGTTAAGGTGGACATACCTAAGGACGACCCCCGGATTGCGACCATTACGGACATGTTCCCTGGAGCGGAGGTCTACGAAAGGGAGGCCCAGGAGATGATAGGCGTGGACGTGGTCGGTCTTCCGGACAAAAGGCGCCTCCTAATCCCGGAGGACTTCCCCGAAGGCGTGTTCCCGTTGAGGTTGGACGAAAAGGGTATACCTCCTGAGCTGTGGAAGAAGAAGTCCCCGCACCCGCTGGAGGGAGATGGCAATGAGTGAGGAGTACAGGGAATTGGGCGTTTCCATACCAATAGGCCCCTTCCACCCAGCCCTGAAGGAGCCCATTGGCTTCAGGATCTGGGTTGAGGGGGAGAAAATCGTCAAGGCCGATATCAGGTTTGGGCACAACTACAGGGGCATCGAGCTCATCGGGGCGAGGAGGAACTGGATCCAGATCCTGTATTTGGCTGAGAGGATCTGTGGGATATGCAGCTGGTCCCACCAGTTCCCCCTGGCCCAGGCCATTGAAAGTCTCATGGACGTGAGGCCCCCGGACAGGGCGAACTACATCAGGGTCGTCGTCGGAGAGCTCGAGAGGATCCACAGCCACATGCTCTGGCTAGGGGTCCTCGGTCACGAGATAGGATTTGACACCCTCCTCCACCTCACCTGGGGCGTGAGGGAGAAGGTGATGGACGCCCTGGAGTTGATCAGCGGAAACAGGGTGAACTACGCCATGGCCACCATAGGCGGTGTGAGGAGGGATATCACGGAGGCCAAGAGGGATATCTTGCTGAGGAAACTAGACGATCTCCTCAAGGGGGTGGAGACCCTCAGGGACATCGTCCTGACGCATAAGCTCGTCCTCCTGAGGACCGAAGGCGTTGGCCGCTACGACAGGGAGCTGGCCCTTCGCCTCTGCCTCCAGGGGCCAATGGCGAGGATGTGCGGGATCAGGAAGGACGTGAGGCAGGACGAGGGCGTGGCAGCATACGGGGACCTGGGCTTCAGGGCCATCGTCGCCAGGGACGTCGTGGGGAAGGACGGATGTGATGCTTACTCGGCTACCGCCGTGAGGGTGGCGGAGACGATTCAATCAATAAATCTTGTGAGGGACGCCCTTATGGAGATGCCCCCGGGACCCATATCCGCCTTCCCCAAGCCCATAGTTGCACTTACGAGGGCAAGCAAGGCGGAGGGAGAGGCCATAGGCAGATACGAGGCGCCTAGGGGTGAGGTCATCCACTATGTCAGGGCCGCTAAGTCGGACAAGCCGAAGAGGTGGAAGGTCAGGGCTCCTTCGCTGATCAACGTCTATTCGACGAAGTGGGTGTTTCCGGGACACCAGATCGCGGATGCCGTGGTCATTGCAGCGCAACCGGATCCGTGTATCGCGTGCACCGAGAGGGCACTTATAGTTGACTTGGATCGCGGGGAGAGGAGGGTGGTCGATCATGCCTATCTCACCGAGCTTTCAAGGAGGAAGAGCAAGGAGGTGATGGGAGATGTTTGAGCCCCTTAGCATTATTCTGTATGCGTTGGCCGCTATAGTTTTCTCCCTCTTCTTTGGCTTGCTCTTCATGGGAGTAGACAGGAAGCTCTATGCGAGGATGCAGTCCAGGATAGGCCCCCCAATCCTGCAGCCCTTTTATGATGTGCTCAAGCTCCTGGGCAAGGAGATCGTGAGGCCCAGAGGGGCATCGCCCCTGTACTCGCTGGCGCCGATCTTCCACGTTGCCACCGCGGCTGCGCTGGCGGCCTATGTTCCCTTTGGTCTCAAATCGCCCCTCTCCCACTACGGGGACATCATCGTGATCATATACCTGATAGCGCTGGCGGCCTTTGCGGTCGTCCTGGGCGGCGCGGCTTCTGGATCCCCGTTTTCAAGCGTAGGCTCCCAGAGGGAATTGGTACTAATAGTGTCCATAGACGCCCCCATGCTCGTCTCCCTCCTGACCCTGGCCTGGCTCTCCCCCGGGTTCTCCGTGTTCTCCTTGGAGGCAATAAGTAAACATCCGCCCCTCTTCTCCGAGAATCCGCTAGTGAGGGTTCTGGGGCTTCTCCTGCTGGTCGGCGTGGTCATGTGGTACATTGGTGACATCAAGGTAGGGATCACCGAGGTGGAGGAGGCCGAGACCGAGATCGCAGGTGGCCCACTCGCCGAGTACTCAGGTCCCAATCTCGCAATGTTCGAGATGGGCAGGGCGATCAGGCTATTTGTGGGTGCCTCGCTCATCGTGAACCTCTTCTTCCCCCAGGACCTCTCCATCTTCCTCAGCCTCCAAGGCCCGCTCCTCGAGTTTGGTAATGTCTGTTTCCACCTGCTGAAGACCTTCCTGGTAGTGTTCTTGGCGGTGACCTTCCACAGGACCATGTTTGGCAG
Source organism: Thermoplasmata archaeon (assembly GCA_003649695.1). Lineage (GTDB taxonomy): Archaea > Thermoplasmatota > Thermoplasmata > Thermoplasmatales > B87-G9 > B87-G9. Next base: position 5,188 of record QMSR01000018.1, on the reverse strand, counting down.
GCTCAAGATCAGCTCCGTTGCCTCCCTCTACTGGAAGTACATTATCCCCCTGACCTTGGTATCGTCCGTGGCTGCAATCGTCCTTAGGAGCATGGGGGTGATCTGATGGGCCTCGTCTCCTGGATAGTGAGGAATCTCTTTTCCCGACCGATGACCAACCGCTTCCCGAAGACGCCTCCGGTTCCCGTTCCCGAGGGCTTCAGGGGGAAGCTCCAGTACGACCCGGAGAAGTGCATTGGGTGTCAGCTCTGCGTGAGGGTCTGCCCGACGCAGACTATCAAGTTCCTACCGGAGGAGAAAAAGATAGCATTCTGGGTCGGCAGATGCGTCTTCTGCTCTCAGTGCGTTGAGGTGTGTCCGACGGGTGCCCTACAGATGAGCAAAAATTTCCTGTTGGCCTCGGACGACATGCACGACGAGCGTTATATGGGCGGCCCGGCGCGAAGGCGGGGGATGGAGCGGTAATCGCCGCTGTCCAGCATCTCGATGAGCCTCCGCGCCGCCTCCCTAACGGGCGGCGATAACCTCATGTAGCCCTCAAAGGTCTTGGGCTGCACACCAATGACGGTAACGGCGGAGGCAAGATCATCCAGCATCTCCAACAACATCCCCATCGGGATGGAGTGCGTGGTCACCATGCCGGGGACGAGTTCATGTGGTTCGAGGATCCTAATTTCCCCTGGACTTAGGCCCATGAGGGCCGCGTCCACGAAGACGATCTCTTCGGGTCTCATCCTCCTGACGACGGGTATCACGATTTCTGGGGCGGTGCCCGCATCTATCCCCTTCGAGAACCTCACTCTCTTGGCCACGTAGGGGCCAACATAGTCATCCCCGCGGAGCGGGCTTCCTATTCCCACGACGACCCTCAACGTGGATGTTAAATCCGAAGACGATTAAGAACCGTGTGCCTGGGGACGCCGGCAGAGGTCATTGAGGTCAGGGACGACCTCGTGCTAGTTGACTACGGGGGCATTAGGAAGTGGGTCAGATCTCCGTTTCTGAAGCTGGAACCGGGGGAGACGGTCATGGTGCACGCGGGCTTCGTTATATCAAAGATCACGAGGGAGGTTTATGAGGACGTGATGGAGATATGGAGGGAGGTTAAAGAGGCCCTCAGATCTACCTCCCAAACCTCCTCTCCCTGAGCTGATAGGCCCTTATGGCCCTCAGGAAGTCCAGCTCGGAGAAGTTGGGCCAGTAGACGTCCGTGAAGAAGAGCTCCGAGTAGGCCGACTGCCAGAGCAGGAAGTTGGATATTCTCTCCTCCCCCGAGGTCCTGAGGATGAGGTCCGGGTCGGGGAGCTCGTGGGTCATGAGGTATCTCGAAAAGAGGTTTTCGTCAATTTCCTCAGGCTCCAAAACACCCCTCTTCACGTCCGATGCGATCCTCCTTATGGCCTCGATGATCTCCATTCTGCCGCCGTAGGCTATGGCTGCCGTGACGACCATTTCCCGAGCGCCTGAGGAAAGCTCCACCACCCTATTGATCCGCTCCCTAATGTCCTGCGGAAGGAGCTCCAATTTTCCGATGACATTCAGCCTTATTCCCCTTTCCCACGGCCTATCCTTTTCCACCCTGGACAACGCCCACCTTATGACGGAGAAGATGATCTCTAACTCCTCCTTGCGCCTGTGCAGGTTCTCGGTTGAGAGAGCGAATGCTGTGAGGTACTTTATGCCAAGGTTTTTGCTCCAATCTACAAGGTTCATGAAGGTTTCAAATCCCCTGCTGTAACCATCCTTTTTGTTGAGGCCCATTTCCCTCGCCCAGCGCCTGTTCCCGTCCATGATCACGGCCACGTGCCTGGGAATCCTCCCCTTGAGGACTTCCTTCCTGAGGCGGCTAACCATGGCCCTGTACGCAGTCTCCGCGATAAGGGAGGGGAGGTCCGTCATCCCCGTTCTATTATTCCATGGTTATTAACCCTTGGATGCTCGTGAGGGACAGGCTCTATGGGAGTTTCGACCTCACCCTCGGGGGCGAGGTCCTGGACCTAGCCCCCGTGTCGAGGCTGAGGGGCATATCCCTCTCCAACGTACCGCCGAGGATCCTCTCCAAGGTGGGCTTCTCGGAGAACATCTCGAACAGGCTCGAGCACTCCCTGGGCGTCGCCCACCTCGCCCAGTACCACGACGAGGATTTGGTCTATGCGGCGCTGTTCCACGATGTCGGCCTTCCACCCTTCTCCCACATGGTTGAGCACCTGATGAGGGAGGACCACGAGGCAAGGTCGGCCAGGCTGGCCTGGGACCTCGGCTACTCCAGGGCCTCCACGATCCTCTCTGGGAAGCACCACCTTTCATGGATGATCTCGTCCGGCATCGACCTTGACAACGCGGACAACGTTGCCAGGTTCCTGGTGACCGGCCTGGCCTCCTCACCCTCCTACGATCCCATACGCCTCGCCAAGTCGATGGACCCCGGGAGGGGGTGTTTCCTGGACACGTCCATTGTCAAAAAGTGGTTGGTGGACAGAAAGAGGCTGTACTCGAGGCTCTTCGGCTGGGCAAACCTTGCCCCACACTCCGTCATGACCTCCCTCCTGGAGGACATGTTCATCGAGGGCATCCTGGACGAGGCCTTCTTCGACATGACGGACGAGGAGGGGATAGCGATGCTCCTGAGGCACAGGCGGAGGAGGATGAACGCTCTACTCTCGGGGCACTTTCCCCGAGAGGTTCTTCGCCTGGAAGGTTTGGAGCCTCTGGATTGGGAAACCCGTTTTGGGCTCGAGAGAGAGATCGAGGGGAGGCTTGGCAGAGAAAGATTTTCGGTCTTCGTCTTCTCCGGAAGGTCGAAGGAGGACAGGAAGCTGAGGATCAAAACCTGTGACGGATCCCTCCTTGAGTTCGGGAGGGAGTCCCCCACCCTTACGGTGGTGTTCACGTATTTCAGGCCAAGCGGGGAAGAGTTAAAGCTGATACGGGGATGCATAGAATCAGGATGCTGATCTTGGTCGACCTCGAGACCGGGAGGAGGCACAGGGTGGTCGGTGGAGGGGAGCTGCTGGAGGTTGAGGGTTTGGGCCTCATATCCAGCGAGAGGCTCGTGGAGGGCTCCGTTATCAGGCTCGCCGGAAGGCGTTTCCTGGTGAGGAGGCCCTTACCGGAGGACGTCCCGAAGGTGCTCAGGAGGGTTGCCCAATTCAACAGCCCCACGGTGAACCAATACATGATGATGCGGGCAGGCGTGAGGTCCGGCTCCTTCGTTGTTGAGGCAGGCGCGGGCTCAGGGGGACTCACGGTCATGGTCCTCTGGGCCATCGGGAAGGGCGGCCGTCTAGTCTCCTACGAGAAAAGGAAGGAATTCGCGGAGGTCCTGAAGAGGAACGTGAAATCCCTTGGACTGGGGGACAACTGGATCCTGAAGGTCGAGGATTTTGGGAAAGCTAGCGAGTCCGGGGCCGACGCCCTCTTGGTGGACCTCCCCCAGCCTTGGGAGTATGTGGACGTCATCGCGAGGGTTCTCAGGCCCGGGGGACGGGTCTGCGCCCATTGCATGTCTGCGATCCAGGCCTGGAAGACCCACACATCCCTCTCGGATGGTCCCTTTGCCGAGGTGGGCACTTACGAGGTCCTCGAGAGGCCGTGGGTGGTGGACGAGAGGAGGATGAGGCCAGAGTTCGAGATGCTCGGTCACCACGGCTTCGTCGTGTGCGCCACCAGGGTAGGACCATGAGGCTGAAGATCGAGAGACCAGGTACGGAGCGCAAGGTGGTCTACGACGAGTCTAGGTGGGCTCTTCTAGAGGAACTCAGGGGCAGGGCGGCGGGGCTCCTGAGGATCCTCGGAGGCGACTCGTACGTCTACGGCTCCGTAGCGAGGGGAGACGTCCACAGGGGCTCCGACGTGGACATCGTCGTCCTGGACGGGAGGAGGCCGATGGAGGTGGAATCGCTGCTCCTCTCGAAGGGCATCGAGCCCCGGGCGAAGGAGGTGGTCATGGCCACCCCGAATTCCCTACCCAAGGGGCACATCCACCTCGGTGAGAACACGACGATCACGATCCCGCTTGTGAGGCCGAGCCCTAGGGAGGAGGAGTTCTACAGGTTTGGCGGGCTTGCGTCTAGAAGGGAGCTCGAGGAAGGTGTCAGGGTCCCGGGGGTGGATAAGAGGTTGATGATGATCCTGCCGATGGAGTATGGCCACCTCGAGTTCTCCATCCTGGGGAGGGAGGCTGAGGCCTCGAGGATCCTCGGCGTATCCGAGGAGCTCGTGAGGGAGAGGGTGAGGGTGCTGACCAGGAGGGACAGGATAGGCAGGACGGGGGTCTTCCTTAGGAGGGAGATACCCCTAGAAGAGGACCTGGGGGAGGCGTTCGAGAGGCTGGCAGACAAGAGTGCAGAGATCAAGAGATTTCTAAGGAAGAGGTTGTAAAACATTTATTAGATATGTGGAGAATAAATTAGTCGGGGATTTCCCCGGAGGTATGCGCAATGCGTGGTTGGAAATGGTTACTGCTAGCAGCCGCTATAGTATTCTTGATAATGCCAACTACAGCGGTCCTGGCTTCACCGAAGCCCTCTCCCACGATCCTCGCGGGGACAGCAAATGCTGGGAAGATCCACTGGGTCATGGTTATAGGGAATCCCGGTGACCTTCCGGGACTTAGGCTCCTCAAGGGCTCCGGTGGGGTCTGGTTCGGTGAGGCCGACGATTCCACGATTGAGACGCTCAGGACCCAAGGCTACGGCGTGCTCGTCGTCGACTACATGAAGGAGATAAACTTCCTCGTTGCCACGTTTGACCCGCTGGAGTCGCTGCCCAATTACAATCCCATGTTTAAGGCCCCAGACGGTGCCACGAACTACAGGATAGTACAGTTCGAGGGACCGGTGACCGAGGAGGAGTTCAGGGCCCTTGAGGGTACGGGTGCCAGGATACTCAGCTATGTCCCATACAACGCCTACGTAGTCTGGGCCGACGACTCCGTTATCCAGAGGATCACGGCCCTGGAGGGCGTTAGGTGGGTCGGCAACTACGACTACTACTTCAGGATCCACCCCGAAGTGATGGACTCCCTCAGGGACAGCATCTATACCATGGTGGCCCCGGGCGTGAGGGCCCGCACCATGGGCGCCCAGGGCCTGTTTGCCGGAGAGCCCGACTCGAGGCTCGTCACAATAGTCTACGATCCCAAGGCCGTTAACGGTAGGACCATTGCGGCCATGATGTCCTCCGAGGT
>QMSR01000017.1 GCA_003649695.1 Thermoplasmata archaeon | reverse complement strand
TCCCCTCCCCGAGTGGCAAGAAGATCAAGGTCTTCCCCTCAGAGGAGGAGTGCCTGAGGATCCTCCGCGAGGACGGGGTTCCGGAGAAGGTCATAAGGCACTCCATTGCCGTGAAGGAGCTGGCCCTGCGCTTTGCTAGGAAGTGCGGGGCCGACGAGGTGATCGTCACTGCGGGGGCCCTCCTGCACGACATCGGCAGGGCCGTGACCAGGGAGCCGAGGCACGTGGTCGAGGGCGCGAGGATCGCCAAGAGGCTCGGTCTCCCGGAGGAGATCATAAGGATCATCGAGACCCACATAGGGGGCGGGGTACCGAGGGAGGAGGCCGTTCAGCTTGGGCTGGAGGACAAGGACTATGTGCCCGAGACCGTCGAGGAGCTCATCGTGAACCACGCGGACAGCCTCATCGAGGGCGGCAGAAAGGTGCCCCTCTCCCGGATCATCAGGAAATACGTGAGGATGGGCCTCCCCCACGTCGCCGAGAGGGTCCTGAGGATAAACGAGGAGATCAAAAGGAGATGCGGCTTCGACCCGGACAGGGATCCCTAGTCGTAGGCCCCCTCTCCCATGGTTGAGCCGACGATGGAGAAGAGGATGGAGATGGGTAGGTAGACGTAGATCAGGTAGATCATGGAGATCTTGAAGAAGCCGAAGAATGCGTCGGAGACCGAAATGAGCGCCCCGTACCCGAGCAAGGTAGGCATGATCATGAAGATTGGGTATATCAGGGCGAAGACTATGCCCGAGATGATCGAGGCCAGGATGGCCTCCCAGGATCTGCGGAACATGCTCCCGAAGGCCAGGGAGAGGAAGGCTATCAGAGCTATGAAGAGCAGGGTATTCCCCATGAATGAAATCCTGCTCACATATGGCTCCTTCATGTAGATGAAGACGAGCGCTGGGGGTATGGCCGAACCAGCCGCCAGGAGGTGGGCCTTGACCCTCATCCATACCCACCGAACGAGGGGCTCTTGGGGGCGGGACCCGACTCGAAGCTGAGGAAGCACAGCTGGGCCGGGCACTCCTCGCCCCCACCGGGGGTCTCGATCTCGGCCCTTAACACGGCATAGACATACAGGACAGGGGTAGAGTTCCCATAGTCGGAAAGGATCTTTACGACCGTCTCCGACTTGGATCCCAAGGACGCCAGTGTCATCACCCCTTCAAAGTCGAAATCCCCGCTTTCACCGGGATCCACGGTCCGTCCGAGAGTCAGGTACTCCTGACCTAGGTTGTAGAATTTCTTGCCGCCCAGGGAAGCCTCGTACAAGTACCTCTTCGACCCGTATGGGTTGGGGTCCAGAATGTAAACGAAAACCCACAACTCGGCGACCCTTACGGGCAGGGATCCGTTGTTGTATAGCCTGGCCCCCGCACCGTAGCGGAAGGATCCGTCATACACCGCGATGATGCTCCAGCTCACGGCCACGGAGAACCTGGTGTCGACGATCCTGCAGAGGGACCACTCGGCCAGAATGAGACCGAAGAGTGAGACTAATATGAGGCCCAGGGACGCTGTCCTGATGATGGTCAGTCTTTCCATCTACTGCGCCGTCTGGGATTTGATGTGGAAGGATGATTTCTTCAGCTTCTCCGCAAACTCGCTATCGTAGCCGTAATCGAAGAACTCCTTGGCAAAGTGGCAGTAGACGAAGTGTCCCGGCTCCACCTCCACCATCTCCGGCTCCTTGGTCCTGCAGATCTCCTGGGCGTACGGGCACCTGGGGTGGAAGCGACAGCCGCTGGGAACGTCGATCGGGCTCGGGATCTCTCCGTAAATCTCTACCTCACCCTTGACGTGGTCCGGGTCCGGGACCGGGACCGCCTGCAGGAGCGCGTGGGTGTAGGGGTGAGAACCCTTCTGGATCACATCATCTGTTTTCCCGATTTCCACGATCTTCCCCAGGTACATGATGGCAATCCTGTCGGACATGTACCTCGCGGCGGCCAGATCGTGGGTGATGAAGATCCAAGGCATCTTGTACTTCTCCCTGAGGTCGAGCATGAGGTTCATGACTCCGGCCCTGATGGAGACGTCCAGCATAGAGACCGGCTCGTCGGCTACCACGAACTTGGGCCTTATGACCAGGGCCCTGGCTATGGCGACCCTCTGCCTCTGCCCGCCAGAGAGCTCGTGGGGGAAGCGGTACATGAAGTCTTCGGGCGGCTTCAGCTCAACCTCCTCCAGGGCCTTGGCGACTATGTCCACCCTTTCCTCGTAGGTATCACCGATGTTGTGGATAATCAGGGGCTCCATCACGGTCCTCAGGACCGTGAACCTAGGGTTCAGGCTCTCATATGGGTCCTGGAAGATCATCTGGACCTGGCGCCTGAAGAACTTCAGCTCCTTCCCCTTCAGCTTCGCTATGTCCTTCCCCTGGAACCATATGCTCCCCGCCGTCGGGTCCTCGAGCCTGACCAGGAGCCTCCCGGTGGTGGTCTTCCCGCAGCCTGACTCACCCGCGAGGCCCAGGATCTCACCCTCCTTGAGGTCCAGATCGATGCCATCTACCGCCCTGACGTAGAGCCTCCTCTTCCTCAGGGAGAAGAAGCTGGCGCTCAGCTCGAACCACTTCTTGAGCCCCTCAGCCCTAACAATCACGTCCTCCACACCATCACCCCCCATGCCACTCCTTAAAGAACTTCTCGGCGAAGTGACACTTAACGAAGTGTCCCGGCTCCACCTCCACCTCCGGGGGCTCCTCGGTCCTGCAGATCTCCTGGGCGTACGGGCACCTGGGGTGGAAGCGACAGCCGCTGGGCGGATTCAGGAGGTTAGGCGGTGAGCCGGGTATTGCCTCCAACCTCCTCTTCTCGCCGACGATGCTGGGGAAAGACCCAAGCAGCCCCTTGGTGTAGGGGTGGGCGAAGCGCTTGAAGATGTGCCTCGTGGTCCCCCTCTCGACGATCTGTCCAGCATACATGACGGACATCTTGTTCGCGATCTCGGCGACGATGGAGATGTCGTGAGTTATGATAATCATGGTCATACCCAGCTCCCTCTGGAGCCTGGTCATTTCCCCTAGGATCTTGTCCTGGACGATGACGTCCAGGGCAGTAGTTGGCTCGTCCGCAATGATGAGGTCGGGGTTCAGGGCCAGGGCCATGGCTATCATCGCCCTCTGCTTCATCCCCCCGCTGTACTCGTGGGGATAGTTGTCGATCCTGTCCGGGGGTATCCCGACCAGCTTGTACAGCTCCTTCACCCTCTCCCTGGCCGTTTCCTCGTCCACCTTCTCGTGGGCCAGGATCGCCTCCACGATCTGGTCTCCCACCTTGAGGACGGGGTTCAGGGCGTTCATGGCCCCCTGGAAGATGTACGAAATCCTCTTCCACCTAAGCTTCCTCATGTACTCGTTGAACTTGTCGACCCTGCCGTCGGGCAGCAGCGTCTTGGAGAGTATCTCCTCGCCGAGGAAGTGGATCTTCCCGCCCTTGATGTAGGCGTTATCGGGGAGAAGCTGTGCTATCGAGTAACCGGTGGTGGTCTTCCCGCAGCCGGACTCCCCAACGAGGCCCATCGTGTCGCCGCGGTTCAAAGAAAACTTCGCTCCCTCGACGGCCCTCACCCAGCCTGCCCTGATCTTGTAGTGCACCACCAGATCCTCGACCCTGAGGATCTCCTCACCCGGCTTCCTGGCCTCCATGAGTTCCGCAATCCTCTTAACGTCCGCCACTCTATCACCTCCTCCTGAGCCTCGGGTTCACCATCTCCTCGAACCCCCTGCCCAGCATGTAGAATCCCATGGATAGGAGGGTGATGGCGAGGCCCGGCGGGAGCAGCCACCACCAGGCCCTGAGGACCGCGCCGGAGGTCAGGAGGGTCTGCAGCATCTGTCCCCAGCTCACGTGCCTCGGATCCCCGAGGCCGAGGAAGCTGAGGGATGCCTCAGTAAGGATGGCACTCGCGACGCCGATGGTCATGTAGAGGAAGGTGAAGGGGAGCACGTTCGGGAAGAGGTGAACGAATATGAGCCTGGCGTTGCTGGCCCCCGCAACCCTGGCGGCGTCCATGAATGGACGGGCCTTAAGAGACAATGCCTGGGCCCTGATGACCTTCGCTATGCCCGCCCAGCCCAGGACCGCTATGACCAAGATGATGTTCCAGATGGTCGGCCCAATGACCGCGACCAGGATGAGGATGATGGGCAGGAACGGTATCGTCAGCATGATGTCCGTGAGCCTCATGATGATCATGTCCGTGCGCCCGCCGTAGAAGGCCGAGACGACGCCCATGGTGGTCCCTATCATGACGTTACCGAAGGCCGCCAGAACGCCGACCACGAAGGCCACTCTGCTGCCCCAGATAAGCTGGGAAAGGATGTCGTGGCCCTGGGAGTCCGTTCCGAAGATGTATCGATTGCCGGAGGGCCTGGGCTTCAGGCTCGGCGGCAGGGGTGGGAGGTACCTCCCCTTCAGGCCCCTCATCAAGAGCTCGCCGTTCTCCATCTTTATGATCACGAACATCGCCCTCTGCCCGGCCTTCTTGTAGCCCGTTGGCGACTCGAGGAAGTAGACCGAGTCTATGGGCTTTGGACCGTGCGTTACGGGATCCCTGTAGGAGAGGACCGATACCTTCAACCCCTTCTGCGCGCTCATGCCAGTGGCGTTCAGCTGGAGGAGGCTCCCATCTTCCATCACGTGATAGATCATGTTGAAGGCCGTGTAAGCCACCATGGCATTGGGGCCCTTCTTCCCCATGACCCCTTTGTAGCTCCCGATCCAGCCGGGCCACTCCCTGGTGAGGTTCGATCCATACACGTAGCCTAGGCTTGTTGTGACCATTACCTGGGTGTTTTCCCCGTCCCAGACGCTTATGAGAACGTTGTCGTAGTAACCCCCTAAGGTCTTGTTATTCTCGCCGACTATGAGCTGGTAGGACGTGGCCAGGGGGCCGGAGAGGAACTCGGGCTTGGACTTGAAGGTCTTCAGGAAGCTTTGACCTGTGTAGTTCCCGTCCCTGGGATCCACGACTATGTAACCTATGGTGTTAACGTGCCTTACAGGCACGAAGATGGCGAGGAGATCCTGGCTCTTCGGCGGTTGCCCGGGATTTAGGATCTCCAAATCGCCCACGCCTGGAATGGAGTAGGTCCGGTTCCAGCTCACGTTCCCCGTCTCGGAGTCGAAGGCGTAGAGGGTTGAGCCGTCCGTGAGCACGAGCTCAGTCGTGAACTGGAAACTCCCGTTTACCACGCTGTAGAAGTTGTAGAGCAGCTGGCCGCCCTTGGGGGCGAAGGTGAGGTTACCCTCAACCACCGAAGCATGGGAAACGTAAAGCGTCCCAAGGAATATGTTGATAGTGTAGTCAAAATTGACTATGTAGAACCTGCTCTCGTTCCCCAGGGCCAGGTGCCTGCGCTTGCTCCAGGCAGTCATGCTGCCATAATAGTACTTGGAAGAGAGGGTGTCGAGGACGTACCACGTGTCTCCCTCAAGCCTCTGGGGCAGATCGATTACCGACAGAACCTTCCTGCTGGCGAGGAAGTCCATGATCGCCACCTTGCTGTTGTTGTAGACCGCTATGAAGGACACCATGAGGTCGACCCTCATCTCCGAGCTGGGGTTTATGAAGGCAGCGTAGTTGAGGGGGAGGGTGAGGTTGTAGGAGGATACATCAACCTCTACCTCCGTATACCTGAGGCTGCCGGTCTCGTTGTACCAGAACTTTAGGGTGTAGGAGAGGATTCTGCCGCCGTCGGCGTTGGGCTCGGCAACCAGCATGGTGCCGTTCTGGAAGGGGTCTTCGCCGGCGAATGCCCTAGACAGGGAGAAGGCGAGTAGGGTGCCATTGGGATAAGCCGCCCCTACCCAGGTCATCTCAGGCGTGTACGCGAGGAACGGTCCTACGTAGCTCCCGTTGAGGTACGGGAACTTGTACTCCAGGGACTCGAAGATGTCCGTAACGGGGGCGATGTAGTTGGCCGGATAGGGGGCAATGACGGGAGCGAAGATGGCCATGAAGGCGAAGACCGCTATAATGGCGAAGCCAACCTTCCCCATCCGGCTGGACATCAGGGTCTTCCAGCCTTCCTTCAGGGTCCTCTTAAAGGCCGAACTCCCCTTTATCACCATCCTCACCACCTCACAGCTTCACCCTCGGATCCAGGTACGCGTACAGGATGTCCGCCAGGATGACGCCAGCTATGGTCAGAATGGCTATGATGAACAAGGTGGCTCCGGCAACTGGGAAGTCCTGCCTTATAAGCGCCTCGTAGTAGAGCCTCCCGGTGCCGGGGTAGCTGAAGACCGCCTCGGTGATGATGAGGCCGCCCACGGCCCCCGCCATGGAGAGGATTATGGACGTCACCATGGGCAGGAGGGCGTTCCTGGCGACGTGCCTTCTCAGCACCTGCTTCTCCGGAATCCCCTTCGCGATTGCCGTGAGGACGTAGTCCTCCCCCATGACCTCCAGGATTGAGGTCCTCATGAGCAGCGTGGGCCCGGCCATGAAGATGAGGACGAGGGTGAATAGCGGTAGGAAGAGGTGGTAGAGGGAGTCCAAGGTGAAGAAGAGAAAGCCCTTCTGGAGCTCTATGTGGAAGAAGCGACTGAGCCTCTCGATGTCGTTGGGGTCGTAGAAGCCGCCCACAGGGAATATGTTGAGCTTGAAGGCGAAGACGTAAAGCATTACGATGCCTATCCAGAAAGAGGGCATGTTGTAGAAGAAGAGCTGCGTCACGACGGTCGCGCTCTCGATGGCTTTGCCCCTCTTCCAGCCTATGTACGTCCCCCACTTGTAGCCTATGAAGTACGCTAGAATGTCGGCCGTTCCCAAGAGCAGCAGGGTCCTGGGAATGGCGGGTGCCAGCATAGCCTTGACCGGCTGGTGGTAGTAGATGGAGTAGCCGAAGTGGAACGTGAATAGGTTCTTGACAAAGCGGAAATACCTGATGTACCAAGGCTTGTCCAGGCCAAACATCTCCCTCAGGCTCTCAATCACGTCCGGCGGGAACTGGGGGTTGATGAAGAGGGATGTTGGGTCACCGGGCATGGCCTCGAAGAGGATCCAGGTAATCGTCACGATGATGTACAGAGTCACTAACCCTATCACGACCCTATAGGTCAGGTACTTAAGGAGCCTCCCGCCTGCCAACTCCTATCCCTGCCGTTAAGGTGTGTAAAATTTAATAACATTTGGAAGGTGAAATCATAGATGCTCAGGGCCCTGGAGAGGAGCCTCAGGGAGGCCGGCTTCCAGACCGCGACCTTGGAGGAGGGTAGGGTCCTCTTTAACCTGGCGGCGGTGAGGGGGGACAGGAAGATCTTCGTCAAGGTCGTAGAGAACGTGGATTCCGTGCGCAAGAGCACCCTCCTCGAGCTAGCGGAGACCGCCAGGAGGCTGGAGGCCGAGGCCTTCCTGGTGGCCCCGAGGGAGGCCAAGGGCCCCCTCCTAGACGGTACCCTCTACCGCAGGTACGGGATCCCTGCTATGAGCCCCAGGACCTTCCTGGAGTACGTAACCGAGGACGTCCTCCCAGCGGCGGAGGCCAGGAAGGGGGGAGTGTACGTCCCCATCGACGGGGAGGTCCTCAGGTCCCTGAGGGAGGAGAAGGGGATCTCCCTGGGATCCCTGTCCAGGGCCCTAGGTGTGTCGCGGAGGACTATCCTCAAGTACGAGGAGGGCATGGACGCCACGCCCGAGGTTGCCCTCAGGCTCGTGGAGATATTCGGGCCCTCCGTCCTCAGAGGGGCGAGGCCGACGCTGGAGGAGCCTCCTGGGGACCTGGGGAGGAGGCTGCAGGCCGGAGAGGAGCTCCTCAGGAGGATCCTCGAGCTCGGCCTGGAGGTCTTCTACTCCGGAAGAAGACCCCTCGAGATGATAGCCTCCTCAAGGGGCAGGAGGATGATCGCAAATATTTGCGTAAAAAAAGGTATAGTAGAGAAGGCAAGGATGATCAAAAAGTTCGGCTCCTTAATGCAGGAGCCGCATGCCCTCCTCATGAGGGACAGGATGGGGAGGAAGAGGGCGTACGGCGTCCCGCTGCTGGACCTCGAGGACCTGCAGGACCTGGAGAGGGGTGAGGAGCTCTGGGAGATCATCTCGGAGAGGGCACCCTGACCATCCGAGGGCCCGGCTTCCTCGTCGTGGGAGTCTCGGCACTTCCCAGTGAGTCGGAGCTCATGGAGTTCCTGAACCACGAGGGCCCCCATGAGGTGATCTCCGCCCTCCCGGAGGGGGAGGACGGTCCCATCGAGTCCGCCGCCTCCCAGTTGGGGATTCCGTTCAGGAGGGCGGGGCTCTCCGACTCCGAGATCCTCGACCTCTTCGCCCAGCACGTTTCCTTCATAGACCTCCTGAGGCTGAACAGGAGGAGGAAAAAGCTCGCCAAAAGGATGAGGAAGGAGGTTGTGCCCATACGGGAGCAGGAGAGGTACCTCAGGAAGGTAGGGGGCTACAGGAGGTTCGAGGAGGCCAGGGAGAGGGAAATCGCCTCCCGCATAGGCGCCCTGCGGGGGAGGGCTGTGGTCTTCGTGGATGCCGAGCTGGCGGAGGGGGTGGCTGCCCTCCTGGAAAGCTTTAAGACCGCTCCACCCCTTACCCCCGAAGGCCGATGAGGGTGATGGAGAATGGCTGCGCCTAGCTATGTGAGGTTCGAGATGCCCGAGGCCCTGGTGGACAAGGTCTACAGGGCCGTTGAGATCGCGAGACAGAGCGGCAGGGTCAGGAAGGGGACAAACGAGGTTACCAAGATGGTGGAGAGGGGGGAGGCGAAGCTCGTGGTCATAGCCATGGACGTGGACCCCCCCGAGGTCGTGGCCTTCCTCCCTTACCTGTGCGAGGAGAAGATGATTCCCTACGCCTACGTCCCCAGCAAGGCCGAGCTCGGCAAGGCGGCGGGCGTGAGGAGCGCCGCTTCCGTGGCCATCGTGGATCCGGGGGAGGCCTCCAAGCTGGTCTCCGAGATCGTCGAGGAGCTCAAGAGGGTGAAGAAGGAGTGAGCGACGGAGACGCTACCCCGGCGGAGGTCGTCGAGATCCTCGGCAGGACCGGCATGACCGGGGAGGTCACCCAGGTGAGGGTGAGGATCCTCGAGGGCCCCGACAAGGGACGCATCATAACGAGGAACGTCCTGGGACCCGTTAAGGTCGGGGATATACTGATGCTCCGCGAGACCGCCATGGAGGCCAGGAGCCTGGTCTCGAGGTGACGCACGATGATGGGAACGAGGAGATGCGCCTTCTGCGGCAGGGAGATTCCCCCGGGAAGGGGGATCATGTACGTGAAGACCGACGGGACCGTCCTCTTCTTCTGCAGCAGCAAGTGCAGGAAAAACTACCTCAAGCTGGGCAGGAAGCCCAGGAAGATCAAGTGGACCGCCGCCTACAGACAGGCGGCAAAAAAGTCCTAATCGCGCGATGAGCTTCTAATCCGAATGCCGAGGATTAGGCAGCCGATAGTGAGCATCCTGGGGCACGTGGACCACGGTAAGTGCGTCCATCCGGACACCCTAGTCTACGTGCCCGAGCTCGGTCCCGTCAGAATCGAGGACCTCTACGAGATGGAGAAGCCTCCCAGGGAGGTCTTCTCCCTCGGTCCCGGGGGCCTGGAGAGGGTGCCCATCAGGGCCTACTGGAGGCTGGAACACGACGGATACCTCTGGGAGATCAGGCCCGATGGGTGGTATCCCGTTAGGGTCACGCCTGAGCACCCCTTCCTCACCCCCAGGGGGTGGGTCCGGGCCGACTCCCTCCGGGTCGGGGACCGGATCGCCCTCGCCCTAGGCTTCGAGCACGCAAGGCTCGAGGCTCCGAAGGGGGAGGTCGAGGCCTCCCAGGAGGAGGCAATAACCCTGGCGGCCAGGGGCCTCGCCCTGAGGCTCGAGGGCGGGGTTCTGGTCCCCGAGGGCAGGGGCTCGGGGATCAGGTTCCTCAGGGTGCGGGAGGCCAGGAGGGTCAGGTACAGGGGCCCGGTATACGACCTTACGACTGGCAACGGCAACTTCGTCGCCAACTCCATCATCGTGCACAACACCACCCTCCTGGACAGGATCAGGGGGACGAGGGTAGCCGAGAGGGAGGCGGGGGGCATCACGCAGCACATAGGAGCGACGGAGATCCCGCTGTGGGCCATTGAAGAAATAGCGAAGGGCCTGGTTAAGCCCGGGGCCTTCAGGATCCCAGGTCTCCTCTTCATCGACACTCCGGGGCACAGGGCCTTCACCACCCTGAGGGCTAGGGGGGGCGCCCTCGCGGACCTGGCCGTCCTGGTCGTCGACGTCAGGGAGGGGATCATGCCACAGACGGATGAAAGTCTCCACATCCTCAGGGCCTTCAAGACCCCATTCGTGGTCGCCGCGAACAAGATAGACCTCCTTCCGGGATGGAGGAAGATCGAGGATGTCCCATTCCGCAGGGCCCTGGAGGAGCAGGATCCCATGTTCAGAAGGGCCTTGGAGGAGAGGATCCTCAACCTGGTTGAGGCCCTCTACCATAGGGGGTTCTCCGCGGAGAGGTACGACAGGATCACGGACTTCACGAGAAACGTGGCCATCGTGCCCGTGAGCGCCAAGCACGGAGTGGGGATCCCCGACCTCCTGCTCCTCCTGGTGGGCCTGGCCCAGAGGTTCCTGGAGAAGAGGCTCATGGTGGAGGAGGGGCCCGCCGAGGGCACGGTACTCGAGGTGAAGAGGGAGAGAGGTCTCGGTACGACACTGGATACCATCATCTACTCGGGGGTCCTCAGGAAGGGCGACACCATAGTCGTAGGCGCCAGGGAGGGCATCATCGTGACCAGGGTGAGGGCGATTCTGAGGCCCAAGCCCCTCGACGAGATCAGGGACCCAAGACACCCGTTCAGGCAGGAGCGGGAGGTCTCGGCTGCGGTGGGCGTCAAGATAGTGGCCGCGAACACCGAAGGGGCCGTCCCGGGGTCTCCGGTGAAGGCAGTCTGGAGGGAGGAGGACCTGGAGAGGGTGAAGCTCATAGTCAAGGAGGAGCTGAAGCCGAAGGTCAAGACCGAGGCCCAGGGCATCGTGATCAAGGCGGACGCCCTGGGCTCCCTCGAGGCCCTGGCCTACGAGCTCGGCCTCTCTGGCTGGCCCATCAAGAGGGCCGAGATCGGGGAGGCCACCAAGAGGGACGTGGTGGAGGCTGCCACCAACGAGAACCCGTTCTACAGGATTCTCGTGGCCTTCAACGTACCCGTCTCGGAGGAGGTGCGGGAGGCGGCTGCCTCCCAGGGGGTGGAACTAGTGGAGGCCAGGGTCATCTACGACATCGTGGACAGGCTGCACGAGGTCAGAGCGAAGATAAGGGAGAGGCTCGAGAGGGAGCTCCTCCGCAGCGTGCGCCTCCCGGCGAAGATCCTGCTCCTCCCCGAGCACGTGTTCCGCTACTCCAAGCCGGCCATAGTCGGCGTGAGGGTCCTGGACGGGATCCTGACCGTGGGCGCGGAGCTCATGCGTCCCGACGGGAAGGTCGTGGGAAGGATCAGGAGCATGAGAATAGAGGACAGGAGCGTGAGGGAGGCCAGGGCTGGGCAGGAGCTCGCGATAGCCATAGACGGCCCGACCGTGGGCAGACAGATCAAACCCGGGGACGTGCTCTACGTACGCGTCCCGGAGGGGGACCTGAGGAGGCTGGAGGAGAGCCCCCTATTCAGGGAGGAGTTCTCGGACCTGGTGAGGGAGATCAGGGATATTTTGAGAAAGCTCAGATAAAGCCCTTCTTCCCCACCTCTATCATTATTACGTCCTTGATGGCCTTCATGTTCTTGAACGGGATCTTCAACCTCCCCTTGGAGTCCCTCTCGAAGCCCTTCTTGGCGGCCTCCGCCTCACCCTCAGTGACGACGAGGAGGTGCTTGATCTCCCCGGTCTCGGTGTCGATCTCCACGTTGTCCAGCTTCCCAAGCAGCTCCCCATCCTCCGTCAGGACCGTCTTCCCCCTGAGCTCGGACAGGAACATAACCTCCGGCGCCATCCCAATCAGGATCGAATCTCCTCCATTATTTATTTTTCAGGCTATGTAGCGGAGCTCCTGCCTCGTCCTGGTCCTGCTCTTGGTCAGGACTCCCAGCAGGGACTCGTAGTACTTCACCGTCTCCTCGTCCAGGGAAGGCATGATCCTGGAGAGGGCCCTCTCGAAGTGGGCCATGCGGACGCGGTCGGATCCCTCCTTAATCGCCTCCAGGCCCGCCTCCCTCACCACGTTCTCGATGTCCGCACCGGTGTAGAACTCGGTCCTCCTGGCCAACTCCCATAGGTCCACGTCATCGGCGAGGGGCATCTTCCTCGTGTGAACCTTGAAGATCTCGTACCTACCCTCGAGGTCGGGCGGGGGGACGTAGATGATCTTGTCGAAGCGCCCTGCCCTGAGGAGGGCGGGGTCCAG